>CBIHMX010000016.1:0-13098 GCA_966211115.1 uncultured Gemmatimonadaceae bacterium
CTGAAGCAGGCACTGGCGGAGGAACGGACGCGCGTGGTCCTGCCAGAGGAGACCGGCGTCGTCGGTTCATGGTTCGGCTCGACCGTTGCCGCTGCTTCGCGAGTCGTGCCTGGTACGCCGGGTGAGGTGCTCGCGCAGCTCGATACGTGGATGCAACGACAGGAACTCATGCGGGTCCGCCGGCGTATCGGCGACCGCCTCACCTGGGAAGGACGCCGCGACTTCATCGGAAGCATGCAGGCGAGCTTCAACATCGGCGGTCGGGCATACGACCTCACGGCCGCGACGGAAGTGGGTGCGACGGTCGTGGCGGTCGACGCGGGTCGCGTCCTCGTTCGCATGGACGCGGACTTCTCGCCTTCCCGGCGACGTAGTGTCACCTGGGCCGGTGTCACCGGCGGACTGGGCGTGACGTCGGGCGCCGGTGTCGTTGCCCTCGCCTCGTTGTCGGCGGAACCGGGCGCCCTGGCGATCGGCGCCGTGGTCGGCAGTGTATGGACGGCATTGTCCGGTGTTGCCGCCGCGGCGATGGCGCGTGCGCAACGGCGCAAGGTGGCGCGGGGCCAGCTGGCGCTCGAACAGATTCTCGACCGGCTGGAGCACGGGGACATGCGTGCCACACGCAATCCCCTGATGGAATTCCTCAACTCCGTTCGTTGACGATCAGAGCCGATACGCCAGAGGCGATAAGGGCGGATACGGTTGACGACGATAAGGGCGGGATACGGCAGAACACGGAATGCGCTGGTTACACGGGGAGACACGGATACTGCATTGGTGAAATCCCGGGCACACCCGCCGGCGGCCCACCTTTGCGCTCCGCGCCATGTGTGCCCGGGATTTCACCAAAGCAGTACGGCGGCCTTCCGTGTATTCAGCGCCTCCCGCGTTCCTGCCCTATCCGCCCGTATCGCTTTCAACCCTTGTGCAGCGAAATCTGGAAAGCATCTTGCGGGCGCATGGTTTACACCGAGGACACGCCCATTGTCACGCGGGCACCTAACGAATCCCTGGCACTCATGCTCGGCGGTGGTGGCGCGCGCGGCGCGTACCAGGCCGGCGTGTTGCGTGGTATCTCGAAGCGCCACCCGTCGCTGCGCATCCCGATCCTGACCGGCATCTCGGCCGGCGCCGTGAACACGACCTTCCTGGCGGCGCAGGCGGCGCCGCTACCCGAAGCCACCGACCAGCTGGTGCGCTTGTGGCTGAGCCTCACGCCGGACCAGGTCTATAACGTTCATGCGTTGCCGCTGCTCAGCAACGTGGGTCGGTGGGGACGGCGGCTCGTCGGCGGCGGCATGGATCGCAAGGAGCCGACGAAAGGATTCCTCGATACATCGCCGTTGAGGCACTTTCTGCAGCGTGCGCTGCCTCACGACGAAAACGGCGCGTTGCCCGGGATTCACCACAACATCAGGACCGGGCGACTCGACGCCGTGGCCCTCTCGGCGACGAGCTACACGACCGGCCAGTCGGTGACCTGGGTTCAGGGCCGCGACGTGACGCTCTGGCAGCGACCCACGCGGCGCAGCGAGCTCGCGTCGGTCACGGTGGAGCACATCATGGCATCGAGCTCGTTGCCCATGCTCTTCCCCGCCGTGCGCGTCGGAACGGAATGGTACGGTGACGGTGGCGTGCGACTGACCGCGCCGCTGTCGCCTGCCCTGCACCTTGGCGCGACGCGCATCCTGACTGTGTCCACGCGGTATCAGCGATCCCGCGAGGAGGCCGATCGGCCGCTGACCGAGGGATATCCGCCGCCGGCGCAGGTGCTGAGCGTGCTCTATAACGCGATCTTCCTCGACCTCATCGACGAGGACATCCTCCGGCTCGAGCGGATGAACCGGCTGCTCGACGAACTGCCCCAGGAGCAGCGCGAAGGGATGCGCCTGGTCGAGATACTCGTTATGCGGCCGTCGCGCGACCTCGGCAAGCTCGCCAGCGAATTCGAACCGAAGCTCCCGCGCGTCTTCCGGTACCTGACCCGCGGCCTTGGCACGCGCCGGACGACGAGCCCCGATATCCTGAGCCTGCTGATGTTCCAGGCGGACTATCTGCGCCGTCTCGTCGAGCTCGGGGAAGGTGACGTCGAGGCGAACAAGGACCGCATCGATGCGTTCCTCGGTATGCGTGCGAGTCTGTAGCGCGGTTGCGACGTCTGGCAGGATGGCGCGACAGCCGGTCCGTCCTCGATGTCAGAACGATTTATTCGCAAGTTGTTGATTCAATGTGACTTGAACGATACGGGTGCTGTGACGACGCGTGCGGCATGGACACTGCTCGTGTGACGTGCAGCACGCCGGCCCAGTTCAAGCTTTGTGGTAGCCCGCCCGCTCTCCACATCGCGCCGGAGCAATCCGGGGCTGGGTTCGGCGAGCACCACATTATCAGTATGCGCAGCGCGACCCCTTCCGTGCTGCCATAACGGGCCGGGGACCACAGCCCCCGGCCCGTTTCTATTTTCCACCCCGGAGAATAGGATGCCACGTCGCGACGCGCGGTGGCGCCGCAACTCACGCACCAGCGCATGGACCCGTGAAACCCAGGCTCGATCCCGAAGAGGCGCTGTCCGGACCACTGTACGTCGTGGCTTTCGTCCTGGTCGCGATCCCGTCCATTGATTTCGTCCTCAGTGTGCCGGCGGTGAATTTCAGCAGCGTGCAGTGGCGATTCGCGGCTGTGGGCCTGCTGTCGGGCTACACGCTGACCCCCATCCTCGGGTTCGGGCTCGCGTTCGTGGTCGCGTCCATCCTCAAGCAGTACCGCGTCCAGCGAATCCTGGTGATCCTCTGCCTGACGATTGGCCTGGCGTTACTCGTTATGTGCGGAGCATTCCTCCTCGATGCGCTGCAACTGCGCATTTCCATTCCCGCTGACGGACGGGTGGCGTACAACAGCGCCTGGAAGCGTGCCCTGCTCAAGCACCTGCTCTCGGCGCTGGCGCTGCTGTACCTCGGGTGGAGCGCCCGGCGGATGATTCCGTCGCGACGCAGCAAGCACGGGCCCAAGCCGGTCCACGTCGTTTCGAAGTAGCGCCTCAGCCTCTGAAAGCGCGCGGCTGGTACTCCCGGATCGTCGTTCGTCCCCTCGTCACTTGCTTCGGGCGACCGGCACAGTAATACTCGATATGGCGGCGTCGCAGGGCGCTCGCCGACCGTCAGCGGAGGCCGTAGATGCTCTTTGCGCGGCTCATCGAGTCGAAGCGTGCCGCGGTCGTGACGTCATCCATGCTCGAAGGTGCCGGCGTGAGCGCGCTCGCGCATGCGCTGCTCATCGGTAGCTGGATGTACGTGCATCGCGACGTCGCTCGCATCGTGCCGGAGCCTCACGCGTCATTCACGCCGGTGCAATGGCTGGTCCCGAAGGACCAGATTCCGGGCCGGCCGCAGCGAGAGACGGTGACGTTTACCACCCTGGTCGCAGCGCGTGCCGGCGAGGGTTACCAGGAGCCGGAGCACACCGAGACCCGCGACGAAGCCCGCGTGGAAATCGAGCTACCGAAGGGAAAGGCGGCAGAAGCCGACGTCGCGCCGAAGGAAGAGATTTCCACCGCGCCGATCCCGCTCGGCGACTCCATCATGATGGAATTCATGGTGGACAGCGCCGTCATGCGGCAGGACGATGGGGTCGCGCCGCAGTATCCCGCGTCGATGCTGAAGCGGCGGATCGAGGGTTCGGTCATCGTGCAGTACGTAGTCGACACGTTAGGCAGGGCCGACACCGCCACTTTCCGCGTGATTACGGCGACGCATACCGACTTCGCCCGCGCGGTGAAGGCCACGCTCCCGCAGATGCGCTTTCGTCCCGCCATCATGGCCAACAAGCTGGTCCCGCAGCTCGTCCAGCAGCCCTTTGCGTTCAAGATCCAGGACACCACGCTGCTCCGGAAACCTCCCGGCTCCAGGGGCCCCGGCTGAAAAGGGGGTCAGACCCCAATTTTCAAAATGGGGTCAGACGCTATTTGTTGCCGAGGGTGACGAGCTCCCAGTAACTGGACCAGCCCTCCTTCTGCCGCCGGGCAAAATCGTCGAGCGTCTGGACGAGTTGCGTGCTGACGTGGGGGTCACGCCGCAGCGGGTGGGATTGACCCGCGAAGCCGCCGCCGAAGAACGAGCGGATGATGACCGAACGCTCGTTATGCGGCAGCCGCGCCGCGTTGGCGGCGAAGTTCCCGAACGATCCGTCCCGCCAGATGTACATCTCCACGTTGGAGACGTAGAGCGCCGAGACGGTTTCACCGCGCGCCGCGACTTCCCGGCCGATCGCGGGAAAGGCCGTTGTCCCCCCGAGATTGCCGACGACCGGGATAATGCCGTCGCGCGCCTCGAGCTCCTTGATGAAGCGCCAGCTCTCCTCACTCGCCAGGTAGCTCGATTGCCGGCCTTCGAGGTCACGCTCGAGAATCAGGTCACGAAGCGTCGGATAGTAGTAACGGGGAGCACGTCCCGTGCTCGTAAAGCGCAGACTCAGGCCATGACGGATGAATTCCCCGTGAAAGCGGCGGATCGTCGTCGTGTCGTTCGGGGACAGCGGTACACCATACCGGCGGACCGTGGCGATGATGGAATCGGACTCGGCCCACGTCGTATCGGCGGGAAGACTGTCGACCGCGGCAACAATCCCGTCGATCGACGCTCCTTCCCATGGCCGCACGTCATCCGGAACCACGCGCCCCGTCCACCGGCTCAGAAACTCGAAACGGTTTGTCGCGCGCTCGAACAGCGCCTTGAACATCAGGTGCATGAGCAGGTTGTCGCGCCTGATGTCGATCATGAACGCCACGGAAGGACGTATCGCGGCGATATAGGAGAAACTCTGGTCCGGGCCGACGCCGATGTACGCGCCACCGGTGACGCGTCCGGCACGGAGATGACTGACGGCGTGCAGGTACGACGTCTCGTTCGAGATCAGGTTGTCGGAGTCGAAATAGCCGGCCGGTTCCGACAGCCGGGCGATGGTACCGGCAAAAGTGGTATCACTCCGGAACGTGGCAACCTGGATGTCGCGCGTCGCCACGCCGCGCGCGAGGCCGGCGCCGGACACCATCAGCAGCGCGGCCGCGGCCAGCAGGCCGCGGATCGTGCCTAACGTCAACGTGGGGAGCGCCATCGGTCCGCCTCCAGGCTGCCGGGTACCGGCCTTCGAGCCTTCCGGCACCCTATTGGCCGGCAGCGTCCCGGGCAAGGGACCGGGGACGGTGCGCGCGAAAGGAGGTTCGGCGTCCTGTTCCCACCACCGTTAGTTTTCTGGCGCCTTGGCGCACCTTCCGTCCACCTTCGCCCAATCGCCTTCATCATGTACTTCCGTGAGCCCCGCATTTCCGTCCTGGCGCGACCCGCGTTCGCCGAGCCCGATCACCTTCGCGTGCAATGGATCGGCGAAGGGAGCGACGGTGAAAAGCTGGCGGAGTTCGCCGGACGGCTCTGCTACATGAGCCAACGGAACCCGGCCAACCGCACGACGAGGGAATACCTCGAGAACATCAAGAAACAGGCGCACGGGAGCGTGCTGGAGCACGCGAACTATTCGCTGCTGCTCGAAGGGATCAGCCGGTCGCTCACGCATGAGCTGGTGCGTCACCGGGCCGGGTTTGCCTACTCACAACTGAGCCAGCGATACGTGGACGAGTCGGTGGCCGACTTCGTCATGCCGCCGGCCATCATTGGCGATGAGGCGCTCGAATCCACGTGGCTGAAGCAGATGGAGGACGCGCAACGCGCGTACATCTCGCTGGTCGAGCAACTGATGGAGCGGTATTCGTGGGTGGATGACCGAGTGCACCGCCGGAAAATGGCGCGCGAGGCGGCGCGTGGCGTGTTGCCGAATTCGACCGAAACGAAGATCGTCGTCACGGGCAACGTCCGTGCCTGGCGCACCATGCTCGAACTGCGTGCCGGAGAAGGCGCGGAACTGGAAATACGACGGATGGCCGTCGCGGTCATTCGAATTCTCCAGAAGGAAGCGCCCGCTTTCTTCTCGGATTTCGAGGTGTACGAATCCGCCGACCAGCGCGAGGCGGCCCGATCCGGTTTCCACAAGGTTTGATCAGCCAACATGATCGTCGCGCCCCATTTCGGGGCGCGCGTTTTTTCGCCCTGTGGCGAATCGCGTTGTATACGCTCGCGCTTGGCGTGTTCGCGTTGGCGTGCGATTCGGACCCCGCCGACCCCATCGACGGCGCCGTTGAATCGCTGGAGGTGACACCAGCAACCGCGTGGCTGGTCAGCGGGTCCTCCCTGCAACTGGACGCGGTGGCTCGAGACGCCCATGGCACCGTGACCAACGTGCTGGTGCAATGGACTTCGACGAACTCGTCGGTCGCCAGCGTGTCGGAAGCCGGCGTGGTAACGGCACACACGCAGGGCAACGCCGCAATTCACGCCGACGCCGGAGGTATTCGCACCTCGAGTGCCGTCACGGTGACGGCGGCGACACCACTCGTGTCGTGGAGCATCGAGAAGGAGGGCATCACCGACGCATCGGTGCTGGGTGTCTGGGCAGACGCCGAGTCGCCGCTCGCAATCGTGGCCGGCCAGAATGGCCAGCTCATGGAATCGTCAGGCAGCGGGTGGACGCTCGTGCAACTGCCGACCGAAGAGTCGCTGACCGGGGTGTGGGGCTCGAGCGCGACCAACGTGTTCGCCGTTGGAACGGGCGGCGTGATTTTCAGGCGTACGGCGGAAGGCTGGAACCGGATCACGAGTCCCACGACAAACGCCCTGCTCGAGGTCTGGGGGCGTTCCGAAAACGAGATCTACGCGATCGGGGTCAGTGGCACGGTGCTCCGGTGGAACGGAAGTTCCTGGAGCGTGATGAACGAAGACACGCCGTGGGAGCTGTGGGGAATCTGGGGCGCGGCATCCGACGATCTCTGGGCCATTGGGCAGAACGGCGTCATCGTCCACTTCGACGGGACGGAATGGGCGCAATACGCGCCGCTGACGGACCAGCTCATACTCGGCATCTGGGGTTCGAGCGCCAACGACATCTGGGCTGTCGGTATCAACGGCCTCATTCTGCATTACGACGGCACCGAATGGGCCTTCGGGCCACAGGTCACGCAGACGAACCTGTTCGCGATCTGGGGACGTGGAGCGGGTGATGCCTATGCTGTGGGTAACAAGGGCCAGATCATTCGCCTGACGGGCACAACGTGGGCACCGGTGCAGAACGTCCGCTCAGGCCAGAACCTGCGCGGTCTCTGGGGCGACAACGCCGGCCTCATCGTGACGGCAGGATGGGATGGCACGGTCCTGCGCGGGTCCGGCAACTCATGGGTCACGGAGACGACATCACCGGCGCTGCTCACCGTCTGGGGAGTAGCAGGTGGTCCGGTGTGGGCCGCAGGCGCGGGCGGCGCGCTTTTTCGCCGAACGGTCACGGGCTGGTCGCAAGAGCCTGCGCCGCCGAGTCATCCGTTGTACGGGGTGCATGGCAGCAGTGCGAACAACGTGTACGTGGTGGGAGACACGGGAACAATCCTTCACTACGACGGCAGTACGTGGAGCCAACAGCAAAGTCCATTTGGTGGCCTGTTGCGGTCGGTGTGGGTGGCGGGTCCCGACCTGGCGTACATCGTTGGTGAAGGCGGCACGATCCTGATCTCGACGCCGACGGGATGGGGAGCGATGGCGAGCGGCACTACCGCATTCCTGCGACACGTCTGGGGACTTTCTCCCGGCAACGTCTACGCGGTCGGGGACGAGGGGCTCGTGTTGAAGTTCGATGGCAGCCGCTGGACTTCCATGACGACGCCAACGACGCTGTTGCTGCGCGCGATCTGGGGTTCGGCACCTAACGACTTGTTCATCGTGGGAGAGGCCGGCACCATCCTGAGGTACGACGGTGTGCGGTGGTACGAAATGGACAGCCCGACGACCGTCGCGTTACGCAGCGTCTGGGGGACCGGCCCGACCGATGTGTATGCGGCCGGTGACGAGGGGGTGTTGCTCCACTTTGACGGCGCAGCGTGGACGCCGGTGCCGTCGCCGACGGATCGGCTGTTGATCCAGCTCTGGGGAGCGCCAGGTGACGCCGACGTTTTTGCCGTTGGGGTGGTTACAACGATCCTCAACGGGAGCAATGGACTCAGACTCGATTGACTTGACCTGCCGCTCCTCCATCAATCGAGTCTGACCCATTGCTCTATTCTTCGACGACCTCCTCTTTCCGTTCCTTGGCGTAGTCGTCGATCACCTTGTTGGCGGCTTCGGGTGGCATCTGCTCATAGCCGTGGAACTTTCGCGTGAACGTGCCGCGACCATGCGTCATGGAGCTCAGGTCGGTCGCGTAGAGATGCAGTTCCGCCTGCGGCGCATAGGCCTTGACTACCGTGCCGCTCCCATTCCCGGACTCCGTCCCCAGGATCTGGCCGCGCCGCGATGACAGGTTGCCCATGACGTCGCCGAGGTACTCGTCAGGCGTCGTTATGGTGACCTCGTCGATCGGCTCGAGCAACACCGGCTTGCACTTGGGCGCCACGCTCTTGAACGCCTGGATCCCGGCCATCTTGAACGACATCTCGTTCGAGTCCACCGAGTGATACGAGCCATCGTAGACCTCGACCTCGAAGTCGACCATTGGGTAGCCGGCGAGCACTCCGCGTACGGCCGATTCCTGGATGCCCTTGTCGACCGCGGGAATGAACTTCGAGGGAATCGCGCCGCCGACGATGCGATCAACGAACTTGTAGCCTGAACCACGGGGCAGCGCCTTCATGCGCACCCAGCAATCGCCGAACTGGCCGCGGCCGCCCGTCTGCTTCTTGTGCCTTCCCTGCCCTTCGCCCTTCCCCACCAGCGTCTCTCGATAGGCAATGCGAGGGCGGCCAAGGTCAGCCGACACCCCGAACTTCCGTTTGAGGCGCGCCATCGCCACTTCGACATGCCGCTCCCCAAGTCCGGCGATGATGGTCTGGTGCGTCTCGGCGTTGTAGTGCGTGCCGAACGTCGGGTCCTCGTCATGCAGCCGGTGCAACCCGAACTGCAGTTTTTCCTCGTCGTGCCGCGCGGTGGCGTGGACAGCAAACTCCGCCACCGACTCCGGGAACTGGATCTGCGGCAGCCGAACCGGATGTTCGCGGGTGGACAGCGTGTCGTTGGTGTGCGTGTTGCGGAGCTTGGCCACGCAGCCGATGTCGCCAGCGCATAACGCGGGGACCTCGACGCGATCCTTGCCCTGGGAGATCGACAGGTGACCGAGTTTCTCGACGCCGTCGCGCGTCGCGTTGAAGACCTCCTGGCCGTTCGTCACGCGACCGGAAAAGATCCGGACGAACGACACGTCGCCGATATGCGGCTCGGACTGCGTATTGAACACGAGCGCCGCGAACGGATTGGTGTCGACTGCGTGGATCTCGACGGTCTTGCTGCCTTCGGCACCCTTGAAGGCATGGATTTCCTCCATCTCGAACGCCGACGGCATGAGCTGCACGACTTCCGTCAGCAGCGCCGTGATGCCGATCATGTGGTCCGCGGACACGCAGAAGAGCGGGAAGAGGTCGCCGCGCTTCATCGCCTCCTTCATGCCGTGGATGGCTTCGTCGCGGCCGATCTCGCCGCCTTCGAGGTAGCGCTCGAGCATGGCGTCGTCGGTCGCCGAAATCGCCTCGATCAGTTCCTGGTAGAAGCGCTGGAAGTTGTCGCGCTCCTCATCGGGGATTTCCGTTTCCTCGTACTCGCCGGTCCGCGAGCCCGCCTTGTACACGTACGCCTTGCGCGTGAACAGGTTGATGACGCCGCGGAACCCGGGACCGGCACCGATGGGGATTTCGACCGGAATCACCTTGGACGTCAACCGATCCTTGATCTGCTGATAGCTGCGCTCGAAGTCGGCGTGTTCCTTGTCCATGAGGCTGACCACAAACAGCACCGGATCGTTCGAGTTCATCGCCGCCTTGAACATCTTTTCCGTTCCGACTTCGACGCCCGCAGTGGCTGAGACGAGGCAAAGGGCGCCGTCAGCGGCGGCCAGCCCCGCCATGGCGTCGCCCTGGAAGTCGAGGTATCCGGGCGTGTCGATGAGGTTGACCTTCACGTCCTGCCACTCGGCGTACGCGCAGGAGACGTTGATCGAATAGCCGCGCTCGATTTCTTCCGGCGTGTGGTCAGTGAGCGCGGTTCCGTCCTTGATGCTGCCATGCCGTTTACTGGATCCGGACACGAAGGCCAGCGCATCGACGAGTGTCGTCTTTCCGCTGGCCCCGTGTCCGACTACAGCCACATTTCGAATGTCCTCCGCCTTGTACTCCTTCATAGCACTTCGATCTCCGTTGAGGACGATGGTCTTTGGGTAGGCTGGCCCCTGTATCCTGACCCGTCAAGTGCGACGGTAACGGGCTTAGCCGGAAAAGGGGTCAGACACCATTTCGCGAGCGGAATGGTGTCTGACCCCTTTTTGCCATGAAAAAACCCGGGGCCCGCAAACCATCGCGGGCCCCGGGCAATTCGGACGAAAGAAGTTCGGTCTCGTCAGTCTCCGTCGTTGTCGAAGGTGAATCCGTCGGTCTGCCGGTAGCGCTCGAGGAGCGAATCGACCCTTGCTCCTGCGCCCGCCAGCGGCGTCACGTTCGAGGTGAGGGTGAAACTGATTGCCCGTCGCGCACCTTCGGGCCAGTCTGGCATCGATAGCCCGGCAACGAGCCGGCGGATGGTTGTCCCGCATTCATGCAGCAACTGATTCGCCGTTTCCCGGATGACGGTGGGCGCAATCGAGAGATCACGCGTGACGAGTTGACCCGTCTGGTCATCGCGCCACGCTGCGTCGCCGATTGCCCCACGCTCCGGCCAAAGCCCGAGGTGGCGAATGACGTCCGAGCGATCCATGGTTTCTCGCCTTGACTCCATTGCGGCCGCCAACGCCATGGCCAGCGATTCTGAAGTAGCTTCGCCGTAAAGCGTTACCACTTCTCGCGTGGGCCTTTCGGAATTGAGCGGACTCGGTACGGAGTTCACGTGCGCGAGAACGGTGGAGTGTTCGGACAATTCCTCGAGCATCACGAGGACATCCATGTACTCCAACCCCCTTTGTGTGATGGTCCGTTGATTCGGGATGCATGCGACGTGCCGTGGTGCCCATCGCATCTCTCACGAATTCAGACACTCCTGTCTGGGTAGACCCTTCCAGCACGTGTTTGGACACAAACCGGGTTGTCTCGTTCCCGTCGTGTGAAGGCGACGGTGCGTCGTAATGCATCCTTAACCTTTCAGGATCAGTCTTGACGGATTGGGAGCGGATTGGCGCGGCAGGTCATGAGAACCAAGTCTCCGCGAATTTTGGCGAATCAGCGCGGAGCGGGAGGTGCGACCTGCTCAGACCAGCGTTCGAATCAGCGGGGTTGGTTGAATGCGCGTGCACTCAAAAGGCTGAGGGCCATCAGGGCGACGCAGAGCGCCACCTGGGCTCCGGGTAGTGAGGCGAATCGTACCGCGCCAAATGACGAGGGAAGCACGCTTCTGGCGAGGACCGCGGCGAGCACACTCACCACGATGGCGAGGACGATGGCGGTACCGGCCGTTCGCTTCGTCGAGAGCATCGCGAAGACGATTCCCCATACGATCATCCATGCCGCGTGCGTGAGAAACCCGGTAACCAGCCGTAAGCCAGCCGGCACTCCAAGGCCGAGGCTGCTGAGAACTTCGAAACCCAGGTTCGCGAAAGGCGCCGACCAGTCACCGTGACGCACCCCAAAACCGATGACGGCACCGGCCGTCGCGGCGGCGGCAATCAGACCGCCTCGCACACCGATGCTCATGCGCGACGCATTCCGGCCGGTCGCGCCCTCGAACATCGATTCGTACGCGTCATGCGCGTGATTAACCATTTCTGGTAACGCTCTCTCGTAAAAAACGGCTCGGGGCGGTTGTCGCGGACGTTGATCCTTTCGATAATAGGCGCATGACAGCACTCGAACCGTTTCGCACAGCGCGTATCCTCGTGGTCGAAGATGCGCCGGACGTACTCAACGTCCTGGAACGCACTCTTTCCGACAACGGCTATAGTGTAAGCACTGCCGTCGACGGAGAGGCAGGACTTGCAGCCGCCATCGACAAGACGCCCGACCTGCTCATCCTCGACATCGGGCTCCCGCTGAAGGATGGCTACCAGGTAGCGCGCGAGCTGCGGTCGCGTGCGTACACGGCGCCGGTGCTGATGCTCACGGCACGCGACACGGTGTCGGACAAGGTCGAGGGACTCGACGCCGGTGCCGATGATTATCTCGCGAAGCCGTTCAGTTACGACGAATTGCTGGCGAGGGTGCGGGCGCTGCTGCGGCGGTCTGCCTTGCGAGCGGACCAGGCGATGCTGAAGGTCGGTGACCTCATCATCGATCCTTTCTCACGCGACGTGAGGCGTGGTAACCGGGAGATCACGCTGACGCAGAAGGAATACGCGCTGCTCGAATACCTGGCTCGGCACGCCGGTCGCGCAGTGACGCGCGAGCAGATCTCGCAGCAGGTCTGGAAGCAGGATTTCGATCCCACCACGAACATCGTGGACGTGTACATCAACTACGTCCGCAAGAAAGTGGACGTCGATGGTGAGACGCCGCTGGTTCAGACGGTCCGGGGAGTGGGGTATATGCTGCAGGGGTAAGACCTACTGGTATTGGTTATTGGTTATTTGAACGGGTACAGGTACTGGGGTCGGTACGGATACCGCTGCCGCCCCTCCTGCTGAAGCTGGGCTCATTGCGGCATTAACGGGTACCTCTGGCTGGGCGTCTTCCCAGAGCACAGACGGAGGAACTCGATGCCACGGGTGCGATCACTGGTTGCGGCTGTTGCCGCCGTTGTCGTCATGGGGTCGTGGGGGATCCACACGGCGGGCGCCGCGTCGCAGGATGCGCGGGAACTCACACCGCGCGAGCAGGCATTCCACGTGCTGAATCGCCTCGCGTTCGGGCCGCGGCCGGGAGACGTCGATCGGGTCGTGACGATGGGTGTCGACCGTTGGGTAGAACAACACCTCGACCCCGATCGAGTGCCGGATCGTGACACGGACCAGTTGCTGCGCACGTTCACGAACCTGAAGCGACCGGGGAGCGAGCTGCTGCGGGACTACCCTCCTCGGAACGCACAGCAACTGGCGGCCCGGTTG
>CBIHMX010000017.1:0-12687 GCA_966211115.1 uncultured Gemmatimonadaceae bacterium
CGGGACGGCAGGCTCTCGATGCTGGTCAGGGTGTCGGCGCCCGGACCGGCGCGCACCGCGGTGATGGCCGGGAAATGACTCGGCGCCTCCACCTGCGGCGAGTCGGCAAAGCTCGCATCGCCGCCGATCGCCTGCAGCTTCGTTCGCAACAATTCCACCATCGCCGCCTTGTCGGCCGGGGTGATCTCCTTCGGGACCCACTGCGCGTGCGTTATCCGCGCGACGATCTTCCCAGTCGAGTCATGCACCTGGACGTAGTTCCGATCGAGCGCGGTCCAGGCAATGCGCCCGTCTGAAAGCCGCGCCCAAGTCGGGTTGTTGACGATCAACTGGATGCGGATGCGGGGCGGTCCGCCCATGTCCGTTTTCACGTAGTCGAACTCGAACAACGTGTCCGACACCGCGGTGTCGGCCCGCACGCCGAGCAGCGCATCCCAGAACGTAAACTTTCCATCGGCGCGTGAGATCGTCAAACCGCGCATCAGGAAATCGCCACTCGTCAGGCGCGTCCATCCCTGCCCAGTCGGCCCAGGTGGTAGCGGCGTTACGGCGCCGACCGTGCCGTTGGCGGCGAATGTTGTCTTCCGTCGTTCACCCGGGTCGAGCAGGAGCAGGGAATCGCCGCCGATGAAGTAGATGCCGTTGGCCGACCGGCTCAGTTCTCCAGGTCCCTGTCCCGATCGCCCGATCGAGCGAAGATAGCGTCCGCTGTCGTTGTACACGCGCACTACGCCACCCAACTGGTCGATGACCGCGATGTCGCCGTTCTGCGCCACGTCCAGGTCACCGATCCGCCCGAACTGGTACTCAGGGAGGGAGTCCGCACCAATCGTGAGGTCCTCGGTGACGGTCATGCGGGGCGTCATGAACCACCCCTCGCCTTCGGCACGATTGGTGACCAACCGGACGCCCGAGCTATCGGTGATGGTGAGGTCGCGATCGCGTTCGGTGCAGGCGACGAGCGCGACACAGGCGGCGACAATCAACTGGCACTTCATCGACGATTGCTGGGTGAGACGAGTCATCGAGTTGGTCTACTGCGTGGCCGTTCGCACGATCCGCTGGACTACTTCCAGCATGATCGCTGTTCCCCGGCGCAGGTTCGCCTCGGACAGCCGCTCGTTGTTTCCATGCAGGCCGCCCGCCTGGTCGTTAGGTACCAGGAACGGCCCGAAACCATAGCTGGGGATCCCCAGGCCCCGGAAGAAATGGCTATCCGTGAACCCGGTCTGAAAGAGCGGGACCACGACGGATTGCGGGAAGTGCTTCTTCGCCACGTCGGCCATGGCCCGGTACGCGATATTGTCCTGCGGCGAAACGGCGGGCACGAAGCCAAGGATCTTTTCGATCCGTATGCCGGGATCGTTGATGACGCTCGCCAGTTCGGCAATGAATGCGTCGTGATCCTGGTCAGGCAGCGTGCGGCAATCGATCTGCGCCGACGCCTCGGTGGGCACCACGTTGATCTTGTTGCTTCCTTCGAGCATCGTGATCGAGCAGGTGTTACGCGTCAACGCGGCAAAACCTGGTGCGTCGGCCTGGAGCTTGAGGAGGAAGGTCCGGTCCTGCACCGCCTTCGCCATGTCGGCAAACGCCGGCTGCAACGGGCCAGCGTTAGGCGCGATGGCCTTGAAATAGGCGTCAGCGGCGGGCACGATGCGTGGCGTAAACTCGTACGTGCGGATGCGCTCCAGTGCACGAATGAGTCGCGTCACCGCGGTGCTTACCTGCGGTTGCGATCCGTGACCGGGATTTCCAGTCGCGATGAGCTTGAGCCAGAGCGGCACCTTCTGCGAGACCTCGATCCCGACGCGCTCGCGGCCGGCCGCGTCCACGCTGCCCCCGCCGCCCTCGTTGAGGACGAAGCCGGCGCCTCGAAATGCATCGGGTCGATTCTTCACGATCCACCCGGCCCCGAACGCGCCGCCCGCTTCCTCATCAGCCGTCGCCATGAAGATCACGTCCCTGTTGAGCGGAATCTTCAGCCGGTGCAGCGCAATGAACGCCTGAAAGTGCGTGATGCCGAGCAGTTTGGTGTCGAGCGCGCCGCGACCGTAGAGATCACCGTTCCGCAGCTCGCCTGAATATGGATCGACGTCCCAGTAGCGAGGATCGGCGGGAACGACATCCATATGATGGAGCAGCAGGAGTGCCGGTTCCGGGCCGCCCTTGAGCCGGGCCCAGATGTTCCCGCGTCCCGGCGCAACCGTCACCGTGTCGAACGGAATACCTTCCTGCTCCAGGATACGCGCAAACCAGCGCATGGTCTCGGCTTCATTGCCGGGCGGATTGGCGGTGTTGATCCGGAGGTATTCACGACCGCGCTGGACGGCTTCATCCTGCAATCGCTGAAGCTCGGCTGGTGTCTGCGCCATGAGCGAGGATCCCCCGACCGCTATTCCAAGTGCAACACGGCACAACAGGCTGCCTAACGGTACTTTCATTGCGTGTTCCTCGTTACACATGAGGTTCCTGCTCTCATACAGGCCGAACGGCAACAAAAACCTGAACGCGGATCGCGCGAAAACCAACGGATGATGACGATTCCATCAGCCGGTTTCGGCAGAATCCGCGTCTGGGTTGTATCGCGTTTAATATGGACACCAACTGGACGCGCCGCAGGCGGGAATCCAGGTTGGCTGTATCGGAGGCACCATGGCGAGAAGCAACGGCAGCAACGGCGACAACGACTACGAGCTCGAAGAATCTCTCGAGGATGAGTTTCCACTCGGCGACGGCACCGCGGATCTGGAGGCGGCCGTCGAGTGCCCGTACTGCGGCGAGTCCGTCGAGATCCGGCTCGACCCGGGCAGCGGGTCGTCGCAGGAGTACGTGGAGGATTGCGAGGTCTGCTGCCAGCCGTGGCAGGTTACGGTGCACTACGATGAGGATGGACATGCCGACGTCACGTTGACGCCGCTCGAGGAATAGCGCCGGTCGCCGTCGGCGAGGGTCAGAGAACGCGTTCCAATCCCGGTGCGCGGTCGAGGGTCGTGTCGAACGTCATGACGCGCCGGACCCCATGGCGGCGCATCACAGCCACATGAAGCGCGTCGCGTGACGAGAGGCCCGACTCACCCAGCAATACATCCCGTGCACGCTCGACATCCTGGCCCTCTATGGGAAGGACCTCGTCGACAACGCCGAGCAACGCATTGAACGCCGGCTGGATTGCATCGGGTCGCCGGATAGCGGTGTACCGGTGCAGGATCTCCTGCAGCACCTCGGCGTCGGTCACCAAGCGCTCGGCGCGCTCGATCGCGTTCTCGAGGAGCCGGCGCGCCGCCTCCTTGTTCGGGTGCGGCGCGCCCACGAGGTACATCGGGATGTTCGAGTCGACGAAGATCAAGCGGACGAATCCGTCGTATACCCACGCTCGATCTCGGACAACATCTGGTTGATATCCGCGGTCGGGTAGGCGCCACGCGCAGCCTCCCTCACAACGGCGACTTTTCGCTTTGCGTCGGTCATCGGTTCCTCCTTGCGCGCACGCCGAAGCGCCTGTCGAACCCATTCAGCGACAGTCATTCGGCTGAGCCGGGCTGCCCGCCGGATCTCGGCGAATTCGGACTCCTCGAGCAGGACCTGGAGGCGCTTACTCATGAGCATGAGTATAGTTGACTCTTCAAGAGGAGTCCATGTCGAAGCCCAACGACGCGTCCACCTCCTTCGTTTTCGAGAGTGTCGGATGCCGTTCATGGGCGGTACTTTGGGGCCGTCTCGTCACACCACCGTCACCAACGCAGGACCAGCAATGACCCGGACAACGCTTCTCTCAGCCGCGAGCCTTCTGGCGGTTTGCCTTACCGATCAGGCGATGGCGCAGCGATCGACGCCGACTTCCGCCACGGCGTCCAGCGCGCCCATGATTGCATCGGTGGATACGGCCTTGCTTCGTGGCCTGAACTACCGCCTGGTCGGTCACTCACGTGGTGGCCGAGTCAACACCGTAACCGGCGTGCCATCGCAACCGCGCACGTTCTACATGGGCGTCGCCAGCGGCGGTCTCTTCAGGACGACCGACGGCGGCGAAAGCTGGCAACCGCTCACCGACGCTAAGGTGCCCGTGGCCTCGATGGGCGACGTCGCCGTGTCGTTGAGTGACCCGAACGTGATCTGGTTAGGCACTGGTTCCGACGGCCTGCGGTCGAACGTGTCCACCGGCCGTGGAGTCTACAAGAGCACGAACGGCGGTAGCACGTGGACGTTCGCGGGACTGTACAACGTCGGCCAGATCGGCGCCGTGCGCATTCACCCGAGCGACCCGAACACGGTCTGGGTAGCGGCCAACGGCGACGCGTTCAAGCCCGGCAGTGCTCGCGGCATCTTCAAGACGACCGACGGTGGCCGGACGTGGAAGAAGACCTTGTTCCTCAACGACAGCACCGGCGCGATGGACGTCGAGCTGCAGCCGGGAAATCCCGACGTCGTCTACGCCTGGATGAACCGCATCGAGCGCAAGCCATGGACGATCATCAGCGGGTCGCGTGAAGGCGGCTTCTGGAAAAGCACCGACGGCGGCGAAACCTTCACGAAGATGATGAACGGCCTGCCGGGTGAATTGATCGGGAAGGGCAACCTGGCGGTGACGGCCGCCAATCCGCAGCGCATCTACGCACTGGTGGAAGCAAAGCCGGGCGGTGGCCTCTATCGCTCCGACGACGCGGGCGCGACGTGGACGCAGGTGAACGCGACCCCGGGGCTCGTCCAGCGGCCGTTCTACTACACCACGTTAGGCGCCGATCCCACCAACGCCGACGTCGTCTATGCCGGCGCCGAGACCTTCTACAAGTCGACCGACGGCGGGCGCACCGTTACGCCGTTCCGCACGCCGCACACCGACAACCACGACATCTGGATCAGCCCGAACGACGGCAACACCATGATCCAGGCGAACGACGGCGGCGCGAACGTCTCGTTCGATGGCGGCCGTACCTGGTCGACGCAGATGAACCAGGTCACGTCGGAAATCTACGGCATCTGGATCGACAACAAGTTCCCGTACAACCTCTACAGCGCGCAGCAGGACAACTCGACCACGATGATGTCGAGCGTTGCCCAGCCCTTCGATCTCTCGTTCCGCGATGACACGCCCGGCTGCGAGACCGGGCCGATCATGCCGCATCCCACGGATCCGAACATCGTGTATGGCAACTGCAAGGGACAGTTCGAGTACATGAGCATGGCCACGGGACAGTCGCGCAACTACTGGGTTGGCGGGCAGTCGCTCTATGGCAACGATGCCAAGGACCTGGTCCTGCGCTTCCAGCGCACGACGCCGATGGCGACGTCGCCGCACGACCCGGAAATCGTCTACTACGGCTCGCAGAAACTGCACCGCACGCGCGACAAGGGCGTGAACTGGGAGACGATCTCGCCCGACCTGACCTGGAACCCGCCACATGCGCAGGGCGCCAGCGGCCAGCCGATCACGCGCGACGTCACCGGCGAGGAGTTCTACAGCACCCTCTACGCAATCACGGAATCGCCGCACGAGGCAGGCGTCATCTGGGTCGGTGCCAACGACGGGCCGTTCCACATCACCCGGGATAACGGAAAGACCTGGACCAACATCACGCCGAAGGATCTCGAGCTGGGCGGACGCGTGGCCTGGATCGATGCCTCACCGCACCGCCGGGGCTCGGCGTACTATGCGGTCTACCGTTACTTGTTAGGCGATTACCGGCCGTACATCTACAAGACGGACGATTATGGCCGCACCTGGACGCTCCTGACCGACGGAAAGAACGGCATCTCGGCGGATACTCCAACCCGCGTGGTGCGCGAGGATCCGAGCCGGCAAGGCCTGCTGTACGCGGGAACCGAGTTCGGGATGTACATCTCGTTCGACAACGGTGGACACTGGCAACCGTTCATGCAGAACATGCCGGTCGTGCCGATCAACGACATCCGCGTGCATAACAAGGACCTGGTCGTCGCGACGCAGGGGCGCGCCATCTGGATCCTCGACAACCTCTCGGCACTGCACCAGATCACACCGCAGGTCGGCACGAACTCCACGTATCTCTACAAGGCGCGGGACGGCTACCGTACGCGCGATGGCGCCAACATCCTCGGCCCGATGGTCGAGTACTACCTGCCGTCGGAACCGGCCGGACCGGTGAAGATCGAAATCCTCGATGCCGCCGGGGCGGTGGCGAACAGCTACACCAGTGATGCGCCGGCCAGTGCCGGTCGCGGTGGGCGAGGTGGTCGTGGCGGAGGCGCCGATGATGACGCGCCGCGGGGCGGCCGTGGTCGCGGTGGCCCGCCCCCGCCGCAAGTGACGAAGAACGCGGGGCACAATCGTTTCGTATGGGACGTGCGGCATTCGTCGAGCCTGACCGCGCCGCCGGGACAATACACGGCGCGCCTGACCGTGAACGACGTCTCGTTTACGACGCCGTTGCGCGTGCTCATCGATCCGCGCCTGGCGAAGGAAGGCATGACGGTGGCAGACCTCGAGGAACAGTTCAACCACAACCTGAAGATGCGGGAGATGGTGGCCGAGGTGGGTCGCGTGCGCCAGCGCATCCAGGCGACGACGAATCGGTTGCGCAACGCGTCCGGCGCCTCCGCCGATACGCTGCAGCGGGTGAACGCGATTGCGGCGAAGGTCGAGACCGAGCCCGTTCGTTATGGAAAGCCGGG
Organism: uncultured Gemmatimonadaceae bacterium; assembly: GCA_966211115.1. Classification (GTDB taxonomy): domain Bacteria; phylum Gemmatimonadota; class Gemmatimonadetes; order Gemmatimonadales; family Gemmatimonadaceae; genus JABWBJ01. The sequence goes on from CBIHMX010000017.1 coordinate 6,652, forward strand.
AATCCAGGCGCACATCAGTTACCTGGCCGGCATGACGTCCGGCGCGGACCAGAAAGTCGGTCGCGACGCGCTCGCTCGTTATGCGGTGCTCCGCAAGGAACTCGACGCCATCAAGGCCGAGCTCGACCGGCTCCTCGGCCCCATCATGTAAAAGGGGTCAGACACCATTTCCTGACTGCATCGGCTGAGAAACCACAACGACCCTTCGAGGAAATGGTGTCTGACCCCTTTTTGCTGACGACGGCGGATTTCGAGGCCGCTCGCGAACGGATTGCGCCTGACATCAAGCGCACGCCGCTGCTGACATCACGGCAACTAAGTGAGGCGACTGGATACGACATCCGGCTCAAGGCCGAGATCTTCCAGCGTGTGGGTTCGTACAAGATCCGCGGGCCGTTGAACAAGTTCGCGTTGATGCCTGACGAGCAGAAGCGCCGGGGCGTCGTCTGCTCCTCGGCGGGAAATCACGCGCAGGGCGTTGCGCTCGCCGCGAAGCTGCATGGGATGCGCGCGGTGGTGTGCATGGCCGAGAACGCGACGCCGGCCAAGATCGCGGCCACGCGCGGATACGGTGCCGAAGTCGTGCTGCATGGAACGATCTGGGACGAGGCCAATGAAAAGGCGAAGGAGCTCGTGCGCGATGAAGGACTCACGTACGTCCATCCGTTCGATGATGCCGAGCTGATCGCGGGGCAGGGCACGTTAGGCCTCGAAATCGTGCAGGACTGGCCCGAGGTCGACGCTATTGTTGTACCGATTGGCGGTGGTGGCCTGATCTCCGGCGTGTCGATGGCCGCGAAGAGCTTCAACCCGAAGATCCGCATCATCGGCGTGGAGTCTTCCGATGGGCCCGCCATGCAGAAAAGCGTGGAGTCCGGGAAGTTGGAGACGATCGATTGCCGGACGATCATCGACGGCCTTCGAGTGAAGCGATGCGGAGAGCTCAACTTCTCGGTGGTGCAGCGTTTCGTCGACGAGATTGTGTCCTTGCCCGATCGCGAAATCTTCGAGGCGATGATCTGGGTCATGGAACGCTGCAAGCTCGTGGTCGAAGGCGCGGCGGCGGCGCCGGTCGGGGCACTGCTTCATGGCTTGGTAAAGGTGCCGGCGGGCGCTCGTGTCGCGGTCGTGCTGTCCGGCGGCAACGCGAATCTCGATCAACTCCGCGGATTGCGATGGAACTAGCTCCTGTGGTTTCCGCGGGCAGGGCTCGACCTTCGAGTTACCGCGAATGAGCGCGAATCGTTTCTGGCGCTACCCGGGTCGGTCTTCGTCTCACATTCGCGCGCGTCCGCGATGACTCGCAGTTTCCCGCTTGGCATTCTGTTCCTGATTGGCGTCGTGCCGCAGAGTGCTGCGCCACGGTTCGAGCCAATCCAGCAAGCGCTGTTCGGTACCGGCGGCACGCTTACCAACGCCTTTGCTGACTACGATCGCGATGGCGACCTCGATTTCTACATTGGCTTCAATGGCGCCGCGAACCGGCTCTATCGGAACGATCGCGGCACGTTCGCCGACGTTGCGGCCGATGCTGGCGTGGCCGACGCGCGCTCCACGAGGTCCGTCGCCTGGGGCGACTACGACCACGACGACGATCCGGATCTGCTGCTTGGATTCGCGCCGGGGCCCGAATCAATCCTCAAGCTCTATCGCAACGATCGAGGGCAATTCATCGATGTCACCCAGGCATCGGGCCTTGCACGCGACTCGGGAGCGGTCAGGCAGTTTTCCTGGATAGACATCGACGGCGACAACGATCTCGACCTGTTTGTCGCGCTGCGCGATCGCCCTAACGCGATGTACCGTAACGATGGTGGCCGGTTCATGGACGTGGCCGCGGGCATGGGACTCGGCGACACGCGCCGTACCGTTGGTGCGCTCTGGTTCGACTACGAGGAAGACGGCGACCTTGACCTGTAAGTCGCCAACCAGGATGGCGACGCCAATGGCCTGTTTCAGAATGACAAAGGCCGGTTCACGGACGTTGCGTTGCAGGCCGGCGTTGCCTGGGGTGGACGGCAGCCTGACGAGCGAACGAACGGCACGGTGCGTCCTTGCACGGCTGACATCGATGGCGACGGACACCTCGACCTTTTTGCCGCCAACTACGGCCGCAATGGTTTGATGCTGTACCGGGGTAACGGGCGTTTCGAGGATGTGTCGGCCGCGTGGGGCGTCGACAGGGATGCTCGTTATGATTCGTGTGCCTTTTCCGACTTCGACCACGACGGCCGGATCGACCTCTACGTGAACGGCACCGTCACCGGCGGCGTCAGTTATCCCGACTACCTGTATCGCAACACCGGCAGTCAGTTCGTCGAGGTCACGCCTGACTACATCACTGCGTTGCAAGCGGATCACGGCGTGCAATGGGCTGACGTCGACGGTGATGGCGACGAAGACCTGGCCCTGACCGGACAGCGGCCCGATGGCATGCACTCGGTTTTTCGAAATCTCAGCGAGAGTGCGGCGCGATCGGTAAGGGTTCGCGTGCTCGATCAAGCAGGTCACTCAACCCGAGCAGGCGCCGAGGTTCGCGTGTATGAGGCCGGGACGCGCCGGTTGATCGCGATGAGACTGCAGGACACGGGCTCCGGCTACAACGCGCAGAACGACATGGCGGTGCAGGTCGGGTTGCCGACGGCCGGTGCAGTCGATGTCGAGGTGACCTGGCCGTCGGCAGGCCGGCGAACTGTGAGTGTCGTTCGCAACGTTCGCCCGGGCTCGAAAGCGATCACGCTGCGAACCAGGCCCTGATCATCCGGGTCAATGGGGTCAGACTCGATCGAACTTCTGACCCAACGTGCTCCGGGTTTCGGTGTTTTCAATCGAGTCTGACCGCATTGATCACCCCATTACGCCTCACCCGCAGGGAATCGACTTGGCCGATCAGGCATCGAAACTGAAGCGCGCGATCCGGCTTCCCCACGCGACCGCGATGGTCGTGGGAACCATCATCGGCGCATCGATCTTCGTCCAGCCGTCCGAAGTGACCAGCCAGGTTCACTCGGTCGGCGGTGTACTCCTCGTCTGGTTGCTCGCCGGGCTGCTCACGCTCATCGGGTCGCTGGTCTGCGCCGAGCTGGCGTCGACGTTCACCCGGACTGGCGGTGTGTACGTCTACCTGTCCGAGGCGTTCCATCCATCGTTAGGTTTCCTCTGGGGCTGGGCGATGCTCCTCACGATGCACTCGGGGATCATCGCCGCCATCGCCACCGTGTTCGCGCGTTACACCGCCTTCTTCTTCCCCATGGGCACCTGGGGAAGCCGCGCGGTCGCCATTGCCGTGATCATCGTGCTGTCCGCCATCAATTACCTTGGGGTCAGGCATGGGAGCCGGCTGCAGACTCTGTTCACCGGCGGCAAGATGCTGGCGGTGGCCGCCATCGTCGGGCTGGGATTCGGCCTGGGCGGCCGTGTGCCGGAGCACTTCGTGGGCTCGGCATCGACGGACGACTCGCTCGGCGGGTTTCTCCTGGCGATGGTGGCTGGTCTCTTTGCCTACGGCGGCTGGCACATGGTGACGTACAGCTCCGAGGAAACCGTCGAGCCGGCGAAGACCATTCCCCGTGCGCTGCTCATCGGCACACTGGTCGTGACGGCGTCGTACATGGCCATGACCGCGGTCTACATGTACGTCCTGCCGCTGGACCAGGTCGCGTCCTCGACGCGCGTCGCGGCTGATCTGGCAGATGCTTTGACCGGGTCTGGCGGCGCCGCCGCCATGTCAGCGATCGTGATGTTCTCGACGTTCGGCGGGCTCGCCGGGATTATTCTCGCCGGGCCGCGTGTGTACTACGCGATGGCGCAGGACGGAATGCTGTTCTCGTGGTTCGGGGCCGTGCATCCGGTATATGGTACACCGCACCGCGCCATCATTCTGCAGGCGATCTGGTCCTCCGCGCTCGTCGCCACCGGCACATTCCGCGCGCTGTTCACGCGCGTGGTGTACACCGAATGGATCTTCTTCGCGCTGATGGCGATCGGCCTCATGCTGCTGCGGAAGCGCCGGGACATATCGCGCCAATATTCCATTCCACTGTATCCGTTCGCGCCGCTACTGTTCATCGTGTCGTCGCTGGCGATCGTGGCCAACACGCTCATGACGAACCCGCGGGACAGCGCAATCGGTCTTGGCCTCGTATTGGTTGGCCTGCCGGTCTATTTCCTGTGGCTCCGACGGCGCACCTGATTCACGTTCATCCTGCCCAGAGACAAAAACCAGATGATCATCGACGTACATAATCACTACTATCCGCCCGAATTCATCGCGGCCGTCAAGAAAGGACCGAGCAAGTACACCGTTGAAACGGACCAGGACGGGAACCCGGTCCTCGTTTCGCCCGGCGACAAGAACTTCGTCGTGCCCGGGCATCGGGACATCGACTATCGCGAGAAGGTGATCGCCGATGCCGGCATCGACATGCAGGTGATCACGTTGACGGGACCGGGGTCGACCCTCGAGGAGCCGAAGCAGTCGGCATATTTCGCCAGCCTGGTGAACGACGCGCTCGCGAAGATCAAGTCGGAGCGGTCGCGGCATTTCACGTCGCTGGCGACGCTGCCGCTGAACGATCCGGCGGCATCGGTGAAGGAGCTCGACCGGGCGATTTCCATGGGATTTGCCGGCGTGCTGGTGTACGCGAGCGTGAACGGTGTCCAGTTGCGCGATCCTCGTTATGAACCGCTGTGGGAGCGTGCGAACGAACACGGCGCCGTCGTTCACATTCATCCGAACTACCCAGCTGGTGTCGAGACCATGGAAGACTACTGGCTCATGCCGCTGGTCGGGTTCATGTTCGATACGACGCTGGCCGCGGCGGGCCTGGTGTTCGCCGGCATCCCGAGACGCTACCCGCGCATCAAGTGGATCCTTGGCCATCTCGGTGGCGCCATCCCGTACATCGCGGAGCGACTCGACCGTGGCTTCGAGGCTTATCCCGAGAACCGGGTCAATATCGACCGGCCCCCCAGTGAATACCTGAAGAAGTTCTACTACGACACGGTCAATTTTGACACGGGCGCGCTGCGGCTCGCGGTGGAGTTCGCGGGATCGAGCCAGTTGCTGGCGGGTAGCGACTATCCGCACCTCATCAGCAGCATGTCCGGAATGAAGGAGAGCATCGGAGCGCTACCGATTTCAGCCGCGGAAAAGGCGATGATCCTCGGTGGGAATGCGGCCAGGCTCTATGGAATCTCGCAATCGTAAGCGTCATGCGGGAACAAGCAAGATTCAGCGACCAGTAACCAGTTACCGTTGGCCCAACATGTGCCGAAACATCAAGGTTCTCGCCAACTTCGAGCCGCCCGCCACGGACGACGAAGTCCGCGCGTCTGCGCTGCAATTTGTCCGGAAGCTGAGTGGAACAACGAAGCCGTCGAAGGCGAATGAAGAAGCATTCAACCAGGCCGTCGAGGAAGTGACGGCCTGCGCCAGACGGCTGGTCGATTCGCTCGTGATTCACGCCCCGCCGCGCGACCGGGAGATCGAGGCCCAGAAAGCGAAAGAGCGATCGCTTCGCCGCTTCGGTTAAGGGGCGATTTTCGCGGTGAGGGCGATTTTCGCGGGGAGGGCCTGAACGCGGATCAAGCTGGTTCAGCAGATGAACACGGGTACTTCGAGGCGACAGCCGGCACACCCTGAAGTCCGGATGCCCAGACAGAAGCCTTCGTCTGGCGTGTGCCGGCTGTCGCCTTGCAGTTCAGTGTTTGTCCGTTGAACCCGCCTGATCCGCGTTCCGCCTTTCCGCGGAGATCGCCGTAACCACGAGCCAGGGACTGGTTGATGCGGAATGATTCGCAGCGCGGATCGCAGTAAACGGGAATGGCTGGATGCCGACGTTAGGCACGTCGATCTGACCGGTGGCGGTGTCGCCCTTGACCGTGCCGGAGAAGTTGACCGAGATGGCGGTGCCCTCGATGTTCAGGTTCACGGTGAACCAGATGTCGCTACCCGCCACTCCGCCGTCCGAGATGTTCACGGCACCGAACTCCGTGTTTGCCGTTCCCCAGAGCGTGTCCGCGGATTGTTCGAAC
>CBIHMX010000018.1:0-12556 GCA_966211115.1 uncultured Gemmatimonadaceae bacterium
TCGTGGGAGCCGCAGCGATTTCACCGACCGCCGCACCGCGTACAGGTTCGCGAACGCAAAACTCGCGACGATCGCAAACGCGCTGGCGCGCAGCAGCGTCAGGCTCCACGCGCGCTCCCACCACAGGCGTGAGGCGCCCTGAACGGCATACCACTGGTAGTCCACGTACCATGCGGACAGGACGCGACCGGCCAGCAGGACGATCGCGATCGCGACGATGCCGAGCAACAGCCAGCGTCGCGACATCATGTCAGGGTGTGATGCCCTGCGCGCGCAACCAATCCTCCATCAGGCGCTGGATCTCCGCCAGCCGCTCCGGAGTGCGCGCTTCATAACGAGTAACCAGCACCGGTTGCGTGTTCGACGCCCGGATCAGGCCCCAGCCGTCGCCGAACAGCACGCGCACGCCGTCAACGTCGATGACGTCGTAGAGTGCACGAAAGTGTTTCACGGCGCGATCGACGACCTCGAACTTCAGCTCGTCCGGGCAATCGACACGGATTTCCGGCGTCGACACGAACTTCGGGACGTCGCTCAGCATCTGCTTCACGCTCATGCCTGACGCGGCAACGATTCGCAGCAAGCGCGCCGCCCCGTACAGCGCGTCGTCGTGGCCGTAGAAGCCCTCCGCAAAGAACATGTGGCCGGACATCTCGCCGGCCAGCGGCGCCTTGAGCTGCTTCATCCGGTCCTTGATCAGCGAGTGTCCTGTCTTCCACATGACCGCGGTCCCACCGGCCGCCTCGATGGCCTGCGGCAGTGCCTGCGAGCACTTCACGTCGAAGATGATCGGCTGGCCAGGACCGGTCCGCGCCAGGACATCGCGCGCGTACAGGATCAGGATGTGATCACCCCAGACGATTCCCCCCTCGCCGTCGACGACACCGATGCGATCGGCATCGCCATCGAACGCGATACCGAGATCGGCTCCCTTCGCCTTCACCTCGCGAATGATGTCGTGAAGGTTCTCGACGACCGTCGGATCGGGATGATGGTTCGGGAACGTGCCGTCGCTCTCGCAGAACAGGTAGGACACGTCGATGCCCATGCGGTCGAACAGTTGCCGCGACACGACCGCGCCGACGCCGTTCCCGCAGTCGATCACCACCTTGAGCCGGCGCTTGAGGGGGCCGGTCCGGGCGACCACGTCATCGACATAGCGATCGATTACGCCTTCGCTGCGCACCGATCCCGATCCGGCGGCAAAGTCGCCCTTCACGATCAGGTCACGCAGCGCCTCGATACCGGAACCGTGCAACGATTCATGTCCCACGCACAACTTGAAGCCGTTGTATTCGGGCGGATTGTGCGACCCCGTGATCTGGATCCCGCCCACCACCGGCAGGTGGTGCAGACTCCAGTACATCAGCGGGGTTGGAACCACGCCGATGTCGATGACGTTGGCGCCTGTGCTCGTCAGGCCTTCGACGAGCGCGTCGCGCAGCAGGCCGCCGCTCGGCCGGTTGTCGCGCCCGACGGAGACGGCGCCGGACAGGTCGCGCTGCCGCAGCAACGTCCCGTACGCGCGACCGATGGCGGTCGCGGCGTCGACCGTGAGGTCCTTGTCGACGATGCCGCGGATGTCGTACTGCCGGAAAATGCCGGGATGAATGGCCATGGGCGCGTGTGGCGTTCCAGTGTGGTTACAGCACGATACTCGCCGATCCGCCCGTTCGGAACGCGCCAACGGTGGCGCGCTTGCCGTTAGGGTCGAGGCGTATTCGGGATGGCGGCCGCCGCCGGCATCGCCGGCAGGATCTCCGTACCACCCCGGGCCCAGCGAACGACCGGATCGGGGTAGACGCCGAATACCAGCAACAATACGGCGGAGGCCACGATGACGGCGCCCGACATACCTCCCACCACCGGAAGCGGTGGCGCATGCTCCGGCCGCGGCTTCATGAACATCACCATCACCACGTAGAGGTAGTATCCGGCGGAGATCGTGGTCGCGAGCACCAGCAGTACCGCCAGCCGCACCTGCGGCGCCGCCGCGTCGATCGCGGCCTGCAGGACGTACCACTTGGCGAAGAAACCCATGCCGCCGAAGATCGGGAACCCGAGCATGGCGAGCATGAACACCGTCATGGCGATGGCGGTGCCGGGGCGTTCCGTCCACAGGCCGTGATAGTCTTCGACCCGCTCGCGCGGATGATCCGCCGTACCCAGCGCCACGATGACCGCAAATGCACCCATCGTTGCCAGGGTGTAGGCGAACAGGTAGAACAGCGCCGCGCTGGCCGCTTGCGTCGTCGCGCCCGCAACGGCCACGAGCAGGAAGCCCGTGTGACCGATGCTCGAGTAGGCGAGCATGCGCTTGAGGTTGCGCTGCCTCAGCGCGATGAGGTTGCCGACGAACATCGTCACCGCGGCCAGCCACCACACCGCCGTATGCCAGCTCATGAAGAGATGGCCAAATGCCTCCATCCAGACCCGCAGGAAGGCGACGAACGCGGCCGCCTTCACGGCCGCCGCCATGTATCCCGTGATGGGCGTCGGCGCGCCTTCATACACGTCAGGCGCCCACATGTGGAACGGCGCGGCGGCCAGCTTGAACCCGAAGCCGACCAGGAGCAGCGCGATCCCGGTCAGCAGCATCGGTGACGCACCTAACGACAGCGCCCCGATTCGCCCACCGATCTCGGCGAGGTTGGTCGATCCGGTGGAGCCGTACACGAGCGCGATGCCGTACAGCAGGAAGGCGGTGGAGAACGCGCCGAGCAGGAAGTACTTGAGTGCCCCTTCCGCCGAACGCGCCGAGCGGCGGTTCATGCCCACGAGGACATAGACCGACACCGACATCGTCTCGAGGCCGAGGAACAGGACCATCAGGTCGCGCGCGGCGGCCATGATCATCATGCCGATGGTCGCGAAGAGCACGAGCACGTGCGCTTCCGGCGCGAAGATGCCCTCGCGGGCGTTGTAGTCGATGGAGACACCGATCGCGATGACGGTCGCGAGCAGGAACACGACGTCGGCTGCCCAGCGGAACCCATCGACCGCCACCGGACCGGGCGACGATGACAAGCCGGAAACGCTCATCACCAGCACCACGATCAGCGTCAGGAGCGCCACGATCATCGAGCCCGTTGCCACGCGTCGCTGGTGCGCCGCGCTTTCTGGCTTCCAGGCGGCATAGAGCAGCATGATCATCGCGCCGGCGCAGAGGAGCAGCTCGGGTGCAATCGCCCGGGACAGCTCGATCGGACGCGACAGGTCCAGCACGGTGCCGGAGGCGGCGCTCGCTTGCGCCATCAGGGCGTGGAACATGTCACCGCCCTCCGGGCGTCAGTGACGCCTGCTGGCGTGTGTTACCGCCGACCTGTTCGACGAGTTTTCTCGCCGATGCTTCCATGCGGTCGAGGACGGGTTTGGGGTAGACACCCATCCAGATGATTCCGACGAGGATCGGCACCAGCAGCCCGAACTCGCGCCAGTTCAGGTCTCGTAAGGCAGCGTTGCGAGGCTTGTCGAGCTTGTTGTAGATGATGCGCTGCAGCGCCCACAGCAGGTACGCGGCGGCAAGGATCACGCCGACCGCGGACACGAACGTCAGCATCGGATACGTGCGGAACGAGCCGACCATGACGAGGAACTCGGCCACGAACCCGTTGGTGCCGGGAAGTCCGATGCTGCTCAGCGCCACGATGGTGAAGATGGTTGCGAACAGCGGCATGACCCTGGCAATGCCGCCGTAATCGTCGATCAGGCGCGTGTGGGTGCGTTCGTAGATGATGCCGACGATGAGGAACAGCGCCCCCGTCGACAGGCCGTGCCCGATCATGACCATCAGCGCACCCTGCACGCTCTCGACGGTCAACGCGAAGATGCCTAACATGACGAAGCCGAGGTGCGCGACCGAGGAGTATGCGACCAGCTTCTTGAAGTCGGGTTGCACGAGGGCCACGAGCGATCCGTAGATGATACCGACCACGGCCAGCACGATCATCGCCGTCCGGACCCAGGGATACATCGCGACTTCCGGGAAGAACGGGAGCGAGATTCGCAGGAACCCGTAGGTGCCCAGCTTGAGGAGGATGCCGGCCAGGATCACCGAACCCGCCGTGGGTGCTTCGACGTGCGCGTCAGGCAGCCATGTATGGAACGGGAACATTGGCACCTTGACCGCGAACGCCAGGAAGAAGGCGCCGAACAACCAGAATGACGCGGTCCGCGACAGGTCGAGCGCGAGGATGGCTTCATAGTCGAACGTCGGGCGTCCCGCCGGTGCGCCGGCCTCGATGCCGAGGTACACGATCGCCACCAGCATGATCATCGAGCCGACGAACGTGTAGATGAAGAACTTGAGGCTCGCGTAGATCCGGCGTTCCCCGCCCCAGATCCCGATGATGAAGTACATCGGGATGAGCATCACTTCCCACATCACGTAGAACAGGAACAGGTCCTTCGCGACGAAGACGCCCAGCATGCCGGACGTCAGGATGAGCATGAGGGCGTGGTAGGCGTGAACCTTGCGCTTGACGCTCGTCCATCCGCCAAGGATCGCGAGCGGCATCAGGAAGGTCGTCAGCAGCACCATCATCACTGACAGGCCATCGATGCCTAACGTAAACCGCACGCCCCACGACTCGATCCATGGCGCGTCGAAAATGGCCTGCCAGTTCGCGTTGGCCCGGTCGAGCGACCACCACAGCCCCAGCGACAGCACGCACTCGAGGACGAGGACGGCGAGGGTGATCCGGCGCGCGGTCATGGATGCGCCGTCGCCCTGGCCGGCGACCGCGCCGTGCGCCCAGACGAGCGCCCCGCCCACCACCGGCAGGAGCAGCAGGACCGGGAGAATCCAGGCGTTGTAGTTCAGTGAGGCGAGGAAGGCGGTCATCGATCAGTTGATTGAAAAGGCGCCGAGGACCGCGAGGACCCCTATGACCAGCACCCACGCGTACGTCCCGACCTGTCCCGACTGCAATCGGGCGCCGATCCAGCCGAAGAACTCCATCAGCTTCGCGGTGCCGTTCACGAAGAGGCCGTCGATGAGCCCGGCGTCCATGCCGCGCCACAACACGCGCCGCGACGTGCCGACGATGGGCCGGACGATCACCTTGTCGTAAGCCTCGTCCACGTAATACTTGTGCTCGAGCACGCGCTCGATTCCCGTGGACTCGGGCGACTGGTCCTTGGGCACCAGCGCGGCCGGCTTGAGGCGGCTGAAGGCATACCCGATGCCGCCTAACGCGATGAGGACGGCCAGCCCGATCAGCGCGAACTCCGTGCCGAGCGCCAGGTGCGCCTCCTCGCCGTGCGTGATCTGCAGCGCGGCCTGGCCTGTCACCGGCTCCAGCCAGTGATGCAGCTTCTGGGACATGCCACCCATGAATGCCGGCAGGTTGAAGAACCCGCCCACGATGCTGAGAACCGCCAGCGCCATCAGTGGTCCGGTCATGATCCACGGCGCCTCGGCCAGGTGATGACGTTCCTTCTCCCCCGACCGGTTGGGTCCGTGGAAGGTGTACAGCATCATCCGCGTCATGTAGATCGCGGTGAGGAGCGCCGCGGCCAGGCCGAGGGCGTAGATGAGATAGAGCAGGACCGATCCCGGAATGCCTAACCAGCTCGCCTCGGCCAGCGTCGAGTGTGATGTGCGGGCAAACACCGACGCCAGGATTTCATCCTTCGAGAAGAAGCCGGACAGCGGCGGAATGCCGGCAATCGCCAGCGTGGCGACCCACATCAGGCGGAACGTCCACGGCATGTACTGCCGCAGGCCGCCCATGTTGCGCATGTCCTGCGCGTCGGCGTGTGAACCGGTGTGGTGGTAGGCCCGGTGCATCGCGAAGATCACCGAACCCGACCCGAGGAACAGGAGCGCCTTGAAGAACGCGTGGGTCACCAGGTGGAAGACGCCCGCCGCGTACGCGCCGACGCCGACGCCGATGAACATGTACCCGAGCTGCGAGACGGTCGAATACGCGAGCACCTTCTTGATGTCCCACTGCTTGAGGCCGATCGTCGCCGCGAACAGTGCGGTGATGGCGCCTACAAGGGCCACGGTCAGGCTCGCGACCGGTGCCATCGCGAAAATGGCGGCGCTACGGGCCACGAGGTACACACCGGCCGTCACCATCGTCGCCGCGTGGATCAGCGCCGATACCGGCGTGGGGCCAGCCATCGCGTCAGGCAGCCAGGTATACAGCGGGATCTGTGCGCTCTTCCCGGCACAACCAAGGAAGAAGAACAGCGCGATTGCGGTGACGACGGCCCCGCCCTCCTCGAGCCCGGAGACGCCGCTCGAGACACCGACGAAGTCGAGCGTGCCGAGATTCGCGAACAACAGGAACATCGCGATCAGGAAACCGAAGTCGCCGATGCGGTTCATGACGAACGCCTTCTTCCCCGCGTCCGCGTTGGCCTTGTCCGTGTACCAGAACCCGATCAGCAGGTAGGAGCAGAGCCCGACGCCTTCCCAGCCCACGAACAACACCGGATAGCTCGAGCCCAGCACCAGCACGAGCATGAAGAAGACGAAGAGGTTCAGGTAGGCGAAGTACCGTGGATAGCCCGGGTCGTCCTGCATGTAGCCCACGCTGAACACGTGGATGAGGAAGCCGACTCCCGTCACCACCATCGTCATTACGATAGAGAGCGCGTCCACCTGCAGCGCCGCATTGATGTGCAGGTCGCCGGTCGACAGCCAGTCGAACAACGTTTTGACGAATGGCTCCTCGGCGTGTGCGCCGAGCATCACGCCGAAGATTCCGGCGGTGATGGCGAATGCCAGGCCCAGGACGAGCGGACCGACCAGGCTCACGATACGGGCATGCTGGTGCCGCACCGGGTGGTGGTGATCGTCCTGACCGTGCCCGTCGTGCACCTCGTGGGCATGTTCGTCGCCATGTCCATCGGCCGACGGATCGGCGGGGCCCATGTGGGTCGCCGGAAGCAGCGACAGCAGGCCGTTCACGATGAAGCCGATGAACGGCAACACGGGAACGAGCCAGATCCACTCGGCGAGCGTGCCCGCGAGCGGGTGTGCGGCGCCGGACACTTCCTGGAGCAGCATCACCCTTTGAGGAGATTGATGTTCTTGAGGTTCACGGACTGGCCGTGGCGGAAAATGGCGATGATGATGGCGAGGCCAACGGCGGCTTCCGCCGCTGCCACCGTCATCACGAAAACGACGAAGACCTGGCCCGTCACGCCATACAGCTGCGACAGCGCGACGAACGACAGGTTGACCGCGTTGAGCATGAGCTCCACGCACATGAAGATCATGATCGCGTTGCGGCGCGTCAGGACGCCGATCGTCCCGATCGTAAACAGGACCGCGGACAGGGCCAGCGCTTCAGGAATCATGATGCGCTCCCGGTCCGGCGTCGTCCCACAGCCACGGCGCCAACGATCGCGGCCAGCAGCAGGATACTGGTGAGTTCGAATGCCAGCAGGTGTTCGGTGAAGAGCGGATGAGCCACGGTACTCACGACGTCCCGTTCGGGCGCGCCGCCGAACACCGGGTTCACTTGCGGTTGCAACGATGGCAGGAATCTCGTCCTGGCCAGCACCATGACCTGGGCCAGCAATGCGAGCCCCACGGCGCCGGCCGCGAGGCGGCCCCACTTGCCGCGGATGTCCGAGAGTTCGTCCGCGTGTCCGAGGTTCAGGAGCATGACCACGAACAGGAACACGACCATGATCGCGCCCGCGTAGACGATGACCTGGATCACGCCGATGAAGTGTGCGCCCATCATCACGTAGAGCGCGGCGAGGTTGAACATCACCGACACCAGCCAGAGCGCCGCGGACACGGGGCTTTTCCGCGTCACGAACGCCAGCGCCGAGGCGATGGCTAGCAACCCGAAGAGGTAGAAGTGGACCTGGTAGAACAGCGGAAGGTGCGTGGGCATCGCTACTCGCCGCGCGGGTCAGCCGGATCCCACATCTCGCACACCGGGTGCGTCTGCGCTGTCAGCCGTTCGAGATCATATACGAACCCTTCCCGGCTGTACTCCGAGTTCTCGTAATGCCGTCCGAGGTGAATGGCTTCTTCCGGGCAGACTTCCTGACAGTATCCGCAGAAGATGCAGCGGAATTCGTCGATCTCGAAGACGAGCGGATACCGGTTCCCCTGTTCGTCCTCTCCAGGCACCAACTTGATGCAGTTGGCCGGGCACACGGTCGGACACAGCCCGCAGGCGACGCACTTCGCCTTCCCGTCTTCCGTCGTGAGCATGCGATGCGTGCCGCGCCAGCGACGAGAGAGCGGTTCGCGCTCTTCGGGATACTGCGTCGTGACCTTGTGCGGCCGGACGAGGTGCCGCAGCGTGTTTCCCATGCCGGACAGCGTGGCACGCACGTAACTCGTCTGTTCGATCGGACGGTCGAGAACCTTCACACCGATTGCCATCAGCGCGGTCCCATGGCTGAAAGTCTGGCCCGCTCGGCAGCGAGCTGGCGGAGATGGGCGAGGCGGGCCCCTGCGGCCGGTGCCGACGCCGGGCTGATGATGCGGCCGCGGTCGAGCACCAGGAACAGGCCGAGCAGCATGACCGCATTCACCGCAAACAGGATCAATCCGTAGACGAGCCCGCGCTCGATGCCCGCGGTATCGAGGCCCAGCACGATCGCGGCGATGATCACGATGTACGCCAGCGCCGTCGGCAGGAACACCTTCCAGCCGAGCGACATGAGCTGGTCATAGCGGAAGCGCGGCAACGTCCAGCGGATCCAGATGAACAGGAACAGGAAGAAAGCGCACTTGAGCGCGAAGATCAGCATCGACAGCAGCACCAGCGGGAACGACACCGCACCGGTATTGTCGGCCTGGGTGAAGGGAATGTCCCAGCCGCCGAAGAACAGCGTCGCGATCATCGCGCTCGCCGTCATCATGTTCGCGTATTCGGCGATGAAGAAGAGCGAGAATTTCATCGCGCTGTATTCAGTGTGGTACCCCGTGATCAGCTCCGACTCGGCTTCAGGCAGGTCGAACGGCAGCCGGTTGGTTTCGGCGAATGCCGCCGTGATGAAGATGAAGCAGGCCACACCCAGCGACAGCGCGTTCCAGACGTGGAGCGTCGCCTGCGTGTTCACGACCTGCGACAGCGTCACGTTCCCCGTGATCAGCAGTACCGGGATGAGCGACAGGCCCATCGAGATCTCGTAGGACACCATCTGGGCGCTCGACCGGAGCCCGCCTAACAGTGCGTACTTGTTGTTGGAGGACCAGCCGGCGAGCACGATGCCGTACACGCCGAGCGACGTGATCGCCAGGACGAACAGGAACCCGATCGGCAGGTCGGCGAAGACCATGTCGATGCGTCCCCACTTCGAGGCCCACGAGGCGCCGAATGGAATCACGGCCCACGCCATCATGGCCGGCGCGAACGACAGGATCGGCGCCAGGAAGAAGATCGCCTTGTTCGCGTACGGCGGGAGGGTTTCTTCCTTCATGATGTTCTTCACGCCATCGGCGAGCGGCTGGAAGAGCCCGTGCGGCCCGACGCGGTTGGGGCCGCGGCGGTCCTGGATCCACGCCGACACCCGCCGTTCGGCGAGCGTCATGTAGGCCACGCCAACCATCCAGACCGTGAACAGCGCGATCATCTTGATGACGGTCGCGAGGAACCAGACGCCAAATGGCGCCGGCGCGGCAGGATCGATGTGCTGCTGGATCACGAGCAGGGCGGCGCTCATGGCGCCACTCCCGCCGTGGCGGCCGCGACCGGCGCCCCTTTCAGTCCGAGTTTCTCGTGGCTCATGCCGGCAAACGCCGGTTCGGCCTCGACCAGCGACGCGAACGCCTGGGCGGCGGTCATGACGTCGACCCGCTCGCCTAACGCGTTGAGCAGGTCGGCCAGTACGTACCAGCTGGGACGGGCCATTCCCGGCGCCGCCCGCGCCTGCAGGAAGCGCTGCACGCGGCCGCGGAGGTTCGTGAACGTGCCTTCCTCCTCGACCGGGTTGCAGATCGGGAGGATCACATCCGCCCGCGGCAGTCCGTCGGGAACGAACGTCGAAACCAGCACGACGGCCGACGCCCTTGGGAGCTGCGCGATGTCGTCAGCGGTCAGTTCGGCGTCGGCCACGATCACGGCGTCCCCCGCCCCAACGCCATCCAGCGGCGCGTCGCTGCGCTGGAAGCCGAGCAGCTCGGCACCCCGGCCGTTGGCGGCGCGGTCTGTGCGCAGGGCCAGATCCTCCACGCCCGGTAACGGGGCTTCCGGTCCGGTCGGCATGCGATACGCGCCGATGCCGCTTGACGATTTCACCAGCCGGGTGAGCATGTACAGCGCTTCGTTGGACAGGTTCGGCGATGCCACGACCACGATGCGCTTGCCCTTGAGGACGCGCGCGGCCGCCGGCAGTGCGGTCTCCCAGTCCGCGACCCGGGTACCGTCGTTGCCCGTGATGGCCGGCGTTTCGATCCGGTCGGCGCGATTGAGCCAGCGGTAATTCAACCGGCCGTGGTCGCACATGAAGAACTCGTTGACCGCCGCGTTAGGCCGCGGACGGAGGCGCACGACGGCGTTGTCGCGCGTCTCGACGATCATGTTGCACCCCTGGCTGCATCCCGTGCAGACCGACGCGGTGCGATCGAGCTCCCACGAACGGGCCTTGTTGAGGAAGTCCTTCGAGAGGAGCGCGCCCACGGGGCAGAGATCGACGACGTTCCCGGCCCAGGCGTGCGTGAGGTCCTTTCCCTCCGCCTTGCCGATCAACGCGCGGTCACCACGCTCGCTCACGTTGAGGGCCGCGTCGTGCGCGACGTCTTCCATGAATCGCACGCACCGGGTGCAGAGGATACACCGGTTCGGCACGTACATCACGTCGCCCCCGAAGTCCTCCACCGGGTTAAAACGCTTGGGCTCCCGATAACGGCTGTCGGCCCTCCCTTCCTTGTACGTGTAGTCCTGCAGCTCGCACTCACCGGACTGGTCGCAGATCGGGCAATCCAGCGGGTGGTTGATGAGCAGCATCTCGAGCACGCCCTTCCGCGCCTCGCGCGCCTTTTCGGCGTGCACCGTGATGACCTGGCCTTCGGCCACCGCCGTTGCGCAGGCAGGCGCCAGCTTGGGCGCCTTTTCCACGTCGACCAGGCACATGCGGCAGACGCCGGCCACCGGAAGTCCCGGATGGTAGCAGTAGTGCGGAATCAGGACGCCGACCGTCTTGGCGGCTTCGAGGATCGACGTCCCCGCGGGCACCGAAACCTGACGACCCTCGATCGTCAGGTTGACCATGGGCACGCTCGCCGGGCTCGGCGAGGTGGAAACCGGGGCCGAAGGATTAGACGGGGTTGTCATCAGGCGACAATCGCTGGCACGGTGTGCACGGTTTTGCGCTTGATGAGTGCCTCGAACTCGCCGCGGAACTTCTGCAGTCCGGACACGACGGGAACGGCGCACGAATCACTGAGCACGCAAATTGTCTTGCCGGTCATGTTCTCGGCGATGTCCATGAGCGTGTCAAAGTCCTCGGCGGTGCCGTCTCCGTCGACCATGCGCTCCAGGATCTTCGTCGTCCACGCCGTGCCTTCGCGGCACTGCGTGCACTGCGCGCAGCTCTCGTGTGCGTAGAATCGCGCCAGGCGCGCGACCTGACGGGGAATGCTCTGCGCATCGTCGATCACGATGCAGCCTGCCGAACCGAGCATCGTCCCCGCGGCAACCATGCCTTCATAGTCCATGAACGCGGACTCGGCTTCTTCCATGTTGATGATAGGCACCGAGGATCCGCCGGGGATGACCGCCTTGAACTGGCGACCCTGTGGCGGTCCACCGCAGAGATCGTACAGGAACTCCTTGAACGGAAATCCCATGACGACTTCGTAATTGCCCGGGCGCTGAACATTGCCGCAAACGGACCAGAGCTTGGTGCCCGTACTCTTCGGATTGTCCGGGCGCGACATCTTCTTGTACCAGTCGGCGCCATTGACCATGATCGGTGGCACCGCGGCCAGCGTCTCGACGTTGTTGATCGTGGTAGGCATGCCGAACAGACCGGCGGCTGCGGGGAACGGCGGCTTGATGCGCGGATTCCCGCGCTTTCCCTCGAGGGAATTCATCAAGGCCGTTTCTTCGCCGCAGATGTACGCACCGGCGCCCTTGTGCACCCAGACATCGACGCGTTTGCCGGAGCCCATCGCGTTCTTTCCAATGACGCCGGCCTGCAGTGCTTCGGCGCAGGCGCGCTCCATGATCTCCAGCGGCTCGGTGAATTCCCCGCGGATGTAGATGTAGGCCGTTTCTGCGCCGATCGCGTGGGCGGCGATGGCACATCCTTCGATGAGCGCGTGCGGCGTCCACCGCATGATCTCGCGATCCTTGAACGTGCCCGGCTCCGATTCGTCGGCGTTGCAGCACAGGTAGTGCGGCTTTCCGTCGCCGAGTTTCATGAACGACCACTTGAGTCCTGTCGGAAACCCGGCGCCGCCGCGCCCGCGCAACCCGGACTCCTTCACGACGCCCTGGATTGCCACCGGGTCCATGCTGAGCGCCTGCTCGAGCGCACGATATCCGCCGCGTGCCTTCCAGCCATCCAGCGTACGCGCCTCAGCCTCCCCGAAGTGTTTCGAGAGGACCGTGGTTTCGCGTGGATGTGG
>CBIHMX010000019.1:0-12547 GCA_966211115.1 uncultured Gemmatimonadaceae bacterium
CGTAATTCTGCAGTTTCATGCCTGAATCTACCGCCTCAGGCGGGCAGCGGGACGACCCTTCCCAGCGTATCAAAAAGGGGTCAGACTCCTTTTCGCTGATGGGTACGATAAAGTTCTCTGCCGCTCCGGCGAAAAGGAGTCTGACCCCTTTTTGCGACCCCAAACCGTGAGTCGTTCATGATCAAGCGCGCATTCCTCATTGCATTCCTGTCGGCAACGACGGCTGTTGCCCAGGAGCAGGATTCGATTACCGTCGAATCGAAGACCGGGTTGGTCGTCTCGGTCTCCGCTCCGGCGTCGGACATTGGCGCGGCGATTCTCGCCAAGGGTGGCAACGCCGTCGATGCTGCCGTCGCCACGGCCTTTGCGCTGGCGGTGACGCACCCGAGTGCCGGCAACATCGGCGGCGGCGGGTTCATGATCATCCGCCTGCCTGACGGGACCGCGACCACGATCGACTACCGCGAGCGCGCTCCGGGCAAATCAACGGCCACCATGTACCTCGGCGCCGACGGCAAGATCGATCGGTCGCTCACGGCACGCGGCTGGCTCGCGCCAGGCGTACCGGGCACCGTGCGCGGCCTCGAGCTGGCGCACAAGAAGTACGGCAAGCTGCCGTGGAGTGAAGTCGTAAAGCCGGCAGCCGATATCGCCACCAACGGTTGGATCCTGACGAGCGCGCTTTCGCGGTCGCTCAACAGTCAGTTGCGCACCGGAACCGAAGGCCGACCAGGCAAGATGGCCGCGTTTTCAACGTCGGTCGCCGCCTACGGAAAGGTGGGCGGTGGCGAGTGGGTCGAAGGTGACCGGATCCAGCTCAAGGATCTCGGACGTGCCCTGAACGAGATCGCGACGAAGGGCCCGGACGCGTTCTATACCGGCTGGATCGCCGACTCGATCGACGCACAGATGGCGCGCAACGGCGGGATCATCAGCAAGGCCGACCTGAAGGACTACAAGGCCGTCGAGCGCGTTCCCGTTCGCGGCAAGTTCCTCGGCAACGAGATCATCTCGATGGGTCCGCCCTCGTCAGGCGGCATCGTCATGATCCAGACACTGATGCTGATGGAACGGATGGGCGTCGGGAACACGGCCGCCGGGTCGCCCGAGTACATGCACCGCCGGATCGAAGCGGCTCGGCGCGCGTATCTGGATCGCGCGCGCTACCTGGGGGACGCCGATTTCGTGAAGGTTCCGGTGGAACACCTGATCTCAACGAAATACGCCGACTCGCTGGCGAAGACGATCAGCACGACGGTGGCGTCCAACTCCGCCCAGTTAGGCGCCGACATCGTCACGGTCGCCGCGCACGAGTCCGAGGAGACGACGCACTTCTCCGTCGTCGACGCGAACGGCATGGCGGTGTCGAATACCTACACGCTCGAAGCCGGGTTCGGTTCCGGCGTCGTGGTCGGGGGCACGGGGATCATCCTCAACAACGAGATGGGCGACTTCAACAAGAAGCCGGGCGAAACGAACCTGACGGGTGACATCGGCACGCCGGCCAACCTGATCGCGCCGGGAAAGCGGATGCTGAGCTCAATGGCGCCCGCGATCGTGACCCGCGGTGGGCAACTGCTCCTCGTGACGGGATCGCCGGGCGGCCGCACCATCCCGAACACGGTGCTCGACGTCATCCTTGGCGTGACGCTGTTCAAGCGCGACGTGCGGGCCGCGGTCGACGCGCCACGCATGCACCACCAGTGGCTGCCTGACACGACCAGCATCGAGGCAAACGGGATGACCCCGGAAGCCTTTGCTGCCTTACGAGCGATGGGACACCGGGCCGCGATGAGCCGAGGCGCGGGCCAGGGTGATGCGCATTCTATCCTTTACGATCCTGCGACGAAGACGGCATACGGCGCAAACGATCTCCGTTCCTCGGATTCGAAGGCATCGAAACCAAAGAAGTGACGTCGTGAGATCGTCAGGTCGTGAAAGGGCCGAGGCTGTCGCTTCGGCCCTTTCGTTTTTAGCGCGCCGACTCAAGAGGGTGGGAAGCCGGATTCATTGAAGCCGGGTGGCCGTTTACTTCTTCTTTTCGTTCCAGGTGCTGTAGTGACTCGCCTGTTCCGGCCTGTCGGAAGGCAATTCCCGGAGCGGTTCCACGGGCTTCCACGATTCGCGCATCATGGCGGGGAGTGACTGGTAGAGTCGAGTGCCGTCGGTTTTCCAGGCGAGCATCTCGTCGCTGACGTCGCGCACGATTCGGGCTGGCGATCCGACGGCCACTTTACGTTCGGCGATGACCATTCCTGACGGCACGAACGTCAGCGCGCCGATGATGCATCCCGCGCCGATCACGGCATGGTCCATGATGACCGCGTTCATGCCGATGAGCGCGTTCCTGCCGATTCGCGCGCCGTGAATGACGGCGCCGTGACCGATGTGTGCGCCCTCCTCGAGGACGACGATCTTGCCGGGGAAGGAGTGGATGGTGCAGTTCTCCTGGACGTTGCAGCCATCAGCGATCTCGATGCCGCCCCAGTCGCCACGCAATGCAGCTCCCGGCCCGACGTACACATCCCGGCCGATGATGACATTCCCGGTCACCGCGGCCTGCGGATGGACGAACGCCGTTTCGTGAACGACCGGTATGAAGCCGCCAAATTCGTAGATCATTGAAATAGAAAATGGGGTCAGACACCTTTTCAAAAAGGGCCAGACACCTGTTCCAGGCTTGAAAAGGTGTCTGACCCCTTTTTTGTCAGGCTTCGATGATCAGGGCGGCTCCCTGCCCGACGCCTACACACATGGTGCACAGGGCGCGTTTCTTTCCGGTAGATTCCAGTTCGCGGGCGGCGGTCAGGACCAGCCTGGCGCCGGACATGCCTAACGGGTGGCCCAGTGCGATCGCGCCGCCGTTCGGGTTTACCCTCGGGTCGTCGTCGGCCAGGCCGAGCTCACGAACGCATGCCAGCGATTGCGACGCGAACGCTTCGTTGAGTTCGATGACATCGACCTGGTCAAGCGAGAGACCGGCCAGCTTGAGCGCCTTCCTCGAGGCAGGCACCGGCCCCATCCCCATGAGGCGCGGCTCGACGCCGGCGGCCGCGGACGACACGACGCGGGCAAGCACCGGCAGGTTGAACTCCTTGACGATCCGCCCAGAAGCGACCAGAAGCGCCGCCGCGCCGTCATTGATGCCTGACGAGTTGCCGGCGGTGACGCTGGCCATGGCCGTGCTCCTGAAAGCTGGCCGCAGCTTCGCAAGGATCTCGACGCTCGTATCCGGCTTGATGAACTCGTCGGCGCTGAACTCGACCTCCGTGCCCCGCTTGCTTCCGGGAATCGTCACCGGCGTGATCTCGGAAGCGAACCGTCCCCGGCTGCGTGCCGCGGTGGCCTTCTTCTGCGACAAGACCGCAAACCGGTCCTGGTCCTCGCGCGCCACCTTGTGCAATTCGGCCACATTCTCGGCCGTCTCACCCATCGAGTCGATGCCG
This sequence comes from uncultured Gemmatimonadaceae bacterium, assembly GCA_966211115.1. Classification (GTDB taxonomy): domain Bacteria; phylum Gemmatimonadota; class Gemmatimonadetes; order Gemmatimonadales; family Gemmatimonadaceae; genus JABWBJ01. Next base: position 3,447 of record CBIHMX010000019.1, read on the forward strand.
TACATCTCCTTCATCTTCGCGTTCACGAAGCGCCAGCCGATGCTCGTGTCGTAGATCTGCGCGTCCCTGCCCCAGGGCGATCCGGACTTGGCCAGCGCATACGGCGCGCGCGTCATGCTTTCCACGCCGCCCGCGACGTACAACTCCCCCTCCTGTGCCTTGATCGACGCGGCCGCCATAGCGACAGCACTCAGGCCGGATGCACAAAGGCGATTCACCGTGATCCCGGGCACCGAGACAGGCAGTCCCGCGAGCAGAAGGGACATGCGCGCGACGTTGCGATTGTCCTCGCCAGCCTGGTTTGCGCAGCCGAGGATCACGTCATCGATGCGCTCCGGATCGAGCGACGGGTGTCGCTCGAGCAGGCGACGAACGACGAGCGCAGCAAGATCGTCCGGTCGGACGGAAGCGAGGCTTCCGCCGAACGATCCGATTGGTGTACGAAGCCCGTCAACGATGAAAGCGTCGGCCATCTACAGAATCGGGAATAGGGAATAGGGAATCGGGAATAGGAACCGTGAGGACGTGAGTCGTGAGTCGTGAGTGCGTCGTTAGGATCACTCTCTCGATTCCACGACGTGCGCCCTGTCAGTCTTGAACGCCGTGCCCCTGAAGAGCGCGACGACTTCTCCATGCTGGTTCCTTACCTCGGCGCTGTAATACGAGAGCCTGCCTGATGAAGCGTCCTCCTTCGCAATCGCGGTCAGTACATCGCCGACGCGAACGGGAGCAGGATACGTAACCGAGTTTTCGATGCTGACCGTAACGTTGCCGTGCGAGTTGCAGGCGAAGGCAAAGGCTGAATCGGCCAGTGAAAAGGCGATCCCGCCGTGCACGACGCCGAAGCCGTTCACCATCTCCGCCCGCACCGTCATCCGGCAGGTGCTCCGTCGCGGCGCCGTCTCGATGATCTCGATGCCGAGCCACTGACTGAACGCGTCGTGCGCCATCATCGCGTTCACGACCCGTTCGGCAAGCCGCTGCTCGTCAGGCGGATGCGTCATTCGAAGAACTTCTTTCCTTCCTTCACCATGGTCCTGAGCAACGGACTGGATCGATAACGCTCCTCGCCCGAGTCTTCCCGAAGGCGCTCGATCTCCTCGACGACGTGCAGCAGGCCAAGTTCATTACCCCAGGCCAGCGGACCGCGCGGGTAGTTGACGCCCCGGGTCATCGCCAGGTCGACGTCGGCCGGCGACGCGATGCGCCAGCGGACCACTTCGGCCGCCTCGTTCACGAGCATCGCCAGTACCCGCATGACGATTTTCTCGCCAAGCACGCGATCCTCGGTGGCCGGCCGGGGAGACGCGTTCGGTCCGTAGTCGTAGAAGCCCTGGCCGGTCTTTCTGCCTAACCATCCCGCCTCGACGAGCCGCCGCTGAGTGACGGAAGGCTTGTAGCGCGCATCGTAGTACGTCGCCCGCCAGACCGACTCGGTTACGGCGTAATTCACGTCGTTGCCGATGAAATCCATCAGGAGGAATGGCCCCATGCGGAAGCCGCCAAGCTCGCGCATCGCCCAGTCGATCGTGGGCGCGTCGGCGATGCCTTCCTCGAGCATGCGCAGCGATTCGCCATAAAACGGCCGCGCCACGCGATTCACGATGAAGCCCGGTGAATCCGCGGCCAGCACCGTAACCTTTCCCCAACCTTCTGCGAGTCCCTTTGCCGTCCGGATGACCTGCGTCGAGGTCTGCGCACCGGGAATGATCTCCACGAGCGGCATGATCGGCGCCGGGTTGAAGAAGTGCATCCCGACGACCCGGCCCGGCGTATGGCAGGCGGACGCAATGGACGTCACCGAGAGCGACGACGTGTTCGTGGCCAGAAGGCACTCTTCGCCGACAACGGTTTCGAGCGCGCTGAACAGCGATTGCTTGGCATCGAGCCCTTCGATGATCGCTTCGACAACCAGCCCGCATTGGGCAAAATCGCCAAGGCCCATCGGGAGCGAGGCAATGGAAAGATTCTTCGCCGCCGCCTCGGCCACGGCTTTCGTCAGGCGGCCCTTCTCCATTTCCCGCGACAGTGACGTTTCGATGATCTGCTTCGCCTTGAGCGCGGCGCTCTTTTCGACGTCGGCAAGGACGACCGGATGGCCATTCCGGAGTGCGACGTGCGCGATGCCCGATCCCATCGCCCCCGCCCCGACGATACCAACGGGAATCATTGGCCGCGAAAGACTGGCGGCCTCTTGGCGCGGAACGCCGCGACGCCTTCGGCAAAGTCGCTCGTGCGACCCGCTTGGGACTGCAGGTCCGCCTCGAGGTCGAGCTGTGCATCGAGGTCGTTCACCAGCGACTCGTTGAAGGCCTGCTTGGTGAGGCCGAAACCACGAGTCGGTTGTGTCGCGAGCGTAGTAGCGACCTCCAGCGCGTGCGGGAGGAGAGCGGCCGGTTCGGTGGTGTCCCAGATCAGGCCCCAATCGCGTGCCTGGGCGGCGCCCATCTTGCCGCCTAACAAGGCAAGACCGTTCGCCCGCGCCAGGCCTGCCAGTCGCGGAAGGATGAACGTGCCGCCGCTGTCCGGTATCAGGCCGATCCGGCTGAACGACTGGATGAACGACGCCTCTGTCGACGCAAAGACGATGTCGCAGGCGAATGCCAGGTTCGCCCCCGCGCCGGCAGCGACTCCGTTCACGGCGCAGACCACCGGCTTCTCGAGCCGCCGGATTGCGCGTATCACCGGGTTGTACTGCGCGCGCACCGTTTCGCCGAGGTCGGCCGCGGGATCCACGGCGGCCAGGTCCTGTCCGGCACAAAAGCCACGGCCTTCACCGGTGATGAGCACGGCACGAATGGCAGCGTTGGCTGCGGCGGCGGCGAGCGCGTCCTGAAGCTCGCGGGCCATCGGAAGATTGAAGCTGTTGAGAACTTCGGGCCGGTTCAGCGTGATAATCTGAACGGCGTCCCTGATCTCTACCTTGATGTGCTGGTATTCCATCGCGTTCCGGAAATCGTCTGCGCGAAAACTAGCGCCGGTTCCGTCTGATTTGTCAGGGCACCACGCGAACAGACGCGATCACGTCCCCTTCGAGGATCCGGTCCACCACGTCCATACCGCGCACGATGGTGCCGAGAACCGTGTACTCGTGGTCGAGCCGGAAATTATCGACGAGGTTGATGAACCATTGCGCGTCTCCCGTGTCGCGCCCGCGCGTCGATATGCCGACGGTACCGCGCGCGTGGTGGGCAAGGCCGAGTTCATCGCGCATGAACGGACCATCGCCGACGTACTCGTTCATGCCCGGACTTCCGCCCTGAAGCACGAAATTGGGCACGACGCGGTGAAAGGTGAGCCCGTCGTAGTAACGCCGTCGGACGAGGTCGATGACGCGCGCGGCCGACATCGGCGCCACGTCGGCGTCGAGCAGCACCTCGAACGTACCGCCACCGGTAGATGGTGACATGGTGACGCGGAGGCGAATCGTTCCCGACGGCGGCATCACCAGCTTTGACCCTCGCCGGCCGGCGACACGTGGAGGAGGATTGCGCGTCAGGTGTGTGTACACGCTGGCGGCTTCGGTAGCGACGACGGGGTCGACGTCTGTCAGGAGCCGGGGAAGCACCGCGGCGCTTTCACGATCCCCGATGTCACGCAGCCGTGCGAGCAGTTCCATCCGGGGGTCGCGCGAGGTCTGTCGTTGTTCGCGGGAGATTCTCAGCAGTGCTGCGACCACGGCTGGCCGCGCCAGAGCGGGAGCAGGTGTTCCGCGTAAGGCACGCGCGGCAGCGAGGACGACGTGGTAGTCGCTGCTGGCCAGCGCCCTCGCGTACACCGAATCAAAGGCATGGCCCGCGATTGTCGAGAGTCCCTGGATCGCCGCTTCCCTGACGTTGCCTACCGAGTCGCGTGCCAGGGTCGACAGCAGCATCGAGTCTCGCATGGCGAGCGCTCCACGTGCGACGTACATGCGTACCTGCCAGACCGGGTGCCGGCTCTCGCGCTTGAGCAATGGAGCGGCCGTCGTTGAATCCGCGCGCGCCAGGGCCGCGAGCGCATGCGCTTTCGCGTGCCACGACACGCCAGTCGCCGCGCGCGCCATTGGCTGCGATGCGCCTACTTCGATGATCCGCGTCAGGGCAGCGACGACCGCGTCACGCTGTGGGCATGAGCCGCCGAGTGCGTCGATGGCCGCCAGCCGCACGTGGTGAACCGAATCGCCGAGCGCCTGCAGCAACGGCCGGCAATCAGTCGCACCCAGGAGCAGCCGGTAGACGCGCACCCACTCCAGGCGGACCATCGGTGGGGGATTGTCCGCCACACGCGCCAGTTGTTCGCGCCAGAATGCGCTGTCCGGCACGTTAGGCATCGCGGCGACAGCCAATCGTACTGACTGCGGGTCAGGATCCTCGGAAATCGTTCCACGGACGTCCCTGTGATCAACCGCGCCGTTGGCGGTCAGCGCGAGCCACGCCGTGCGTCGTATCACTGGCGTATTCGCGACGTCGAGACCGAACGTCAGGACGGATCGCAACCAGGCAACCGCGGCGGGTGAAAGGGCCCCGAGTGTACGCCGCGATCTGGCCAGGGTGTACAAGCCTTGTGCCATTCCACTCACCACAGAAAACTCCTGTGGCTTCTCCAGACTCGGCTTCACCATCGAAATGAGAACCGAGTCAGCGGCCCGCGCCTGACCAGCCTCGCCATACGGTAACCGACCGATGCTCCGTGCGAGCGCCGCCCGGTTTACCACGCTCGTGTCGGCACTCGCACGATCGCGCAGCATCCGAAAGACAGTGTCCACCAGTTCGCGTTGCGCGGTCGTACGACTCGAATCCGGTGGCAGGCCAGCCAGGCTTTGTGCCATTGCGTCGGCAACGGTCGCCGTCAGCGATTCATCAGAGAGATACGGGATGATGTGGGCCACCAGCTCGGGCCGTTCCTGCCGTCCGATGCCGCGAATGGCAATCGTCCGGAGAGCCGGTACGGCTAACCCGTCGATGAGCGGTTTGAGGCCGTCCGGGCCGTCTCCCCGAGCGTCCTCGGCGCGAAGAAGTGCCGTTCGCGTTACGGCGCCGCCCTGCCAGGGCATCCAGGCAATGACCAGGAGTATCGCCACCAACGCCGCCATCGTTGGCAGCGTGCGAGGCCTTCCCCGGCGGTGCAACTCGTCAGGCATCGGCGTGATGGTCACTGGACGGGATGGAACGATGCTCTCCAACTTACGGCACGGTGCGGACCGGTCCAACAATCGTCTTCAGTGACGAATCCCTCTCGAAAGGGGGGCGCCACCGGTCTCACGTCGCTCCCGAAGTGCGTTCCCCTGGCTAGATTTTCGCCGTGATTCCATCGGGTCTCTGATGCCACCGTCCTCCACCAGGAAGAGAGCCTCTGCGCCGCCACGATCTGGCGTTGACACGCGCCTGGACTGGCGCCGGATCGCGTATCACGCGCTGGTCTCGCGTTCCATGGACGACAGCGAGGAAGCAACCAACCGGAACCGCAGCTCGGTCCCACGGGACCACCTCGTGCTGTACCAGTTTTCGGCGCGCGGCCACGAGATGGCGCAGTGCATCCTGGCGTCGCACGTCGATCATCCGCACGATGCGGTCAGCGCGTATTACCGCTCCCGGCCGACGCTTCTCAGCCTCGGCCTGTCCATCGAGGACGGATTCGCATCGCCGTTAGGCAGGTCGGGCGGGTTCAGCGACGGTCGTGACATCGGCGTCGTCTGCAACCTCTGCCGGGACAGCGGTCCGATCGTGTTGCCCATGGCGGGAGACGTCGGTTCCCAGTACACGCCGGCGGCCGGCTGGGCGCAGGCGATCACGTATCATCGCGACGTGCTCCAGGACGAGAGCTGGCGCGGTGCGATCACCGTCGTACTCGGCGGTGAAGCGTCGGTGGCGACCAACGGGTTCTGGTCGTGCCTGACGATTGCGACGACGTTGAAGCTCCCGCTGCTCTTCTGCATCGAGGACAATGGGCTCGGGATTTCGGTGCGCGGCGAGATGCAGACGCCGGGCGGCAACATTGCCGCGAATCTCGCCTCGTTCCAGAACTTGTTCATTCGCGATGGCGATGGTACGAATCCCGCGGAGAGCGCCGCGCTCACCGACGAAGTCGTCAGGCACGTGCGCGAAGGAAACGGCCCGGCGATGCTGCGCCTGACGGTACCGCGTCTGTCCAGTCATTCGGGACCCGACAACCAGCGCGGCTACCGGAGCGAGGCCGAGATCTCGCGGGATTGGGAACGCGACCCGATCCCGAAGATGAAGTCGTATCTCGTCCCGGAAGTCCTTTCCGAAGCCGAATGGACCGAGCTCGAACATGAAGTCGAACGTGACGTGCAGGCCGGCCTGAAAGGAGCACGCGATCGTCCCGCTCCGGATCCGACCGGCATTTTCCGTTACGTCTACGAGGAGCCGGATCAGGAGCGGCCTGCATTCGGTGGCATGCCCATCGCCGAACGCGAGCGACTCGAGGGATCGCCGGTTCCCGCGGAAACCGGTGACCTGCTGCGCCTGGCCGAAGCCGTGCGTCGAACGCTGGACCACGAGCTGACGGTGAACCCGCGACTGCTGGTGTTCGGCGAAGATGTGGGGGTGAAGGGTGGCGTGCACCTGGTCACCGAGGGTCTGCAGCGCAAACACGGCGCGGCACGCGTGTTCGATACGAGCCTTTCCGAGGAAGGCATCATCGGGCGCGCCGTGGGCATGGCGATCGCCGGCCTCGTGCCAGTGGCGGAAATCCAGTTCCGGAAGTATGCCGACCCCGCCGCCGAACAACTCAACAACCTCGGTACGCTGCGATGGCGCACCGCAAACCGTTTCTGTGCACCGATCGTCGTGCGCCTGCCGGGCGGGTTCGGGAAAGACGTCGGCGATCCGTGGCACAGCCTGAGTGCCGAAGTGCAGTGGGCGCACGCCGTCGGATGGCAGGTGGTGATGCCGTCGAATTCGGCGGACGCGGTTGGCTTGCTGCGGACGGCGATGCGGTCACCGAACCCGACGATCTTCTTCGAGCACCGGTCGCTGCTGATGACCAGCGACGGCAGCGCGAAATACCCCGGCGACGATTACGTCATCCCGTTAGGCTCGGCGCGGGTCATCCAGGAAGGCTCCGATGTGACGCTCGTGACCTGGGGGGCGATGGTGCACCGCTGCGCCGACGCCGTGGCCGTGGGTGACGGATCGGTGGAGCTCATCGATCTGCGGACGATTGCGCCGTGGGACCGGGAAGCGGTGCTCACGTCGGTGCGGAAGACCGGGCGTTGCCTGATCGTTCATGAGGACACGATGACGGCGGGCTTTGGCGCCGAGGTCGCAGCGGTGATTGCGCGCGAGTCGTTCTGGAACCTGGATGCGCCGGTCGACCGGTTGTGCGTGGCGGACATCCCGATGCCGTATCACCCGGACCTGCTCAACGCCGTTCTTCCTTCCGCCGAGCAGATCGCCGAACGGATCAGGCTCCTGCTGCAAACCTGAGCCCGCCAGGCATCACGGTGTCAGACCCCTGCTCCGTCCCTCCTCCGTCCCTGCTCCGTCCCTGCTCCGTCCCTGCTCCGTCCCTGCTCCGTCCCTGCTCCGTCCCTCCTCCGTCCCTCCTCCGTCCCTCCTCCGTCCCTCCTCCGTCCCTCCTCCGTCCCCGGGGCCGTCGCCGGAGACCAGCTCGCTCGGGATTCGGGCGGATCGGCCTAGATTCCGGTCAATTGCTGTCCTACGGAGGGATGTTGACCATGAAACAGCATGACGCGGTGCTGACCGAAACGAAGGCGTTCGGGAGTTTCTCCATCGACGACGTGGACAAGGCCCGGACGTTCTATCGCGACACGTTAGGCCTGGAGGTGGCGGATAACATGGAAGGGCTGGAGCTCGACGTGGGCGGTGGGAACAAGGTCTTCCTGTACCAGAAGCCGAACCATCAACCGGCTTCGTTCACGGTCCTGAACTTCCCGGTCAGCGACGTCGAAGTGGCAGTCGACCGTCTCTCCACGAAGGGAGTGCGTTTCGAGCACTACAAGGACATGAACGGCATCACCACGAACGAAAAAGGAATCGCCAGTGGCGGTGGCGGGCCTGATATCGCGTGGTTCAAGGACCCGGCGGGCAACATCCTTTCTGTACTCAGTCGCGACGACTGACGGATTTTGAGGGGTTTCTGCGCATGGCGGGGTGAAGCAATCAACCGCCCGCCCCGGAGGCTACATGCGCGGTACCCGAACGCTGGCCCTGTTAGCGACCGTCGCCGCCCTTGCGTGCGGCGGCGGCAGCGACGATGACGACGATGGAAATCCGCTGGGTCCGCCCAACGGCGGAGGCGCGACCAACGGCTCGATGACCGCGTCGATTGGGGGCGTGAACTGGAGCGCGACCGGCACCGTCTCGGTGACGCGCTCCGACCCGAACTACATCGGATTAGGCGCCTCGGGTTTTGGAGGCGGCTCGGCTTACGCCCTCGTCGTGAGCATCGCGAACGCCACCGGGCCCGGCCCTCACGACCTGAACCTCTACGGTGGCGGCGACGGGTCGTCGCTGATCGTCGGCAGCCAGACTACCGGGTACGGTACTGGGTTCCAGGGCGGGAGCGGCACCATAACCATCTCGTCGCTGACAGCGAACCGGATCGTGGGCACGTTCTCGGGTACCCTGGTGCCGACGGGCGGCGGGACGAATCTCATGGTGACGGGTGGCCAGTTCGACATCACTTTCTGATTTCATAACGATTTTCGCGGGTAGGGCGGAACGCGGATGAAACGGGGTTGGCGGATTTTCGCGGGTACGGCTGGCGGCAACGGGAACACCAAAGGGTCCTGAGATGTTCGAGACTGACTGCATTGGTGTTCCCGTTGCCGCCATCAGTACCTGCGTGAAACCGTCAATCAGTTTCTTCCGCGTTCTGCCTTTCCGCGGAAATCGCTGTTCCGACGACGAGTTCACCGAACTTTTTCGTGTGAATGACGCGCTTCAACGTGGCCTTCGGTCCGAAATGCAGGAGTAATCCGACCTCCTTGCCTGACGCGCGAAGGTAGTTCAGCAGCTGGATGCGGTCGGATTCCGCGGTGTGCTCGCCGGCCTTGGCTTCAACGACCACGGTTTCGGCCACGACCAGGTCCGCGCGGTACGTACCCACCGTCACGCCCTTGTAGTAGACGGTGA
>CBIHMX010000020.1:0-12525 GCA_966211115.1 uncultured Gemmatimonadaceae bacterium
CCCACGCACCGGGCGGCAACTGGGTTTCGCTCCACCCGTGGCCGCGCAGGTCAGGCGCAATCGCCCGGTAGCCGGCCCTGCCTAACGCCGGCAGCACGTCGCGAAAGTTGTACGCCGACGCTCCCCAGCCGTGCAGCAGCATGATCGCCGCACCGTCCGGCGGGCCCGCCTCGACCAGCCGTACGCGTTCGCCGCCGGAAATGATCTCCCGCGCGGTGACCTCGGCATCGTCCGCCGGATACGGGAGCAACGTGGCGGCGTGCACTTCGACATCCGCCTCCTCTATACCACTTCGATGGGTCGACCCATCAACCTGGCGATCAGACCGAGGCGGAACGTCACGTCACTCCATCGATCCTCGCCTTCGGCGCCGGCATCGAGCGGAAACATCGCCCACACGTCGGGATTCGTGCTTGCTGGTTTCGCCGATCCGCGGTGCGGGTGCCACACGAAATCCCGATCGCGATCGTCGAGGAAGCGGTCGAAAAGGCTCAACCACGAGTCATTGCGCCGCAGGAAGCCGAGTCGGGCCATCAGCTCGAGCCAGGTCAATGCGAAGGGTACGTCAGCGTCGGCGACGTTTCGGCTGGAAAGTGGATCGCCCAGGACGAGATGTGGCTGTTCGACAATGTGCGCACCGACCTGCTGGAACGCTTCCTGTCGCGGCAGGGGCTGGGAGATGTACTTCAGCAGCCTGTTGACCTGCGGGTGATTCTCGCTCCGGAAGAGTGGCATGTGCGCCACCATCGTCAGCACGTGCATCGAAGGCGGCGTCGCCTCGGCGGCGAGCACCTGGCGGTTGCCGACGCGCACCCACGGCCGTTCAGCCAACGGTGACGTCAGGTACGAATCCAGGCGCGCCATGATTCTGAGCGCGGCCCCCCGGAGTCGCGGATCCCGTTCGTACCCGGCATGTGCGAGCGCCGCGGCGGCCGCTTCGCGCAGGATGACGCGCGAGCGACGGATCAGGTCCGGGTCACCCCCAGCCGCCTCGCGGTATTCGTAGAGCTGATCCTCGTCATTGTCTTCGGCGAGCAGTCGGAAGAGAACTCGTCGAGCGCGGATCAGGGGCGGCGACTCTCGATCCCATCCGTACTCCAGCAGGCGACGGTAAGCCGGAATCGTTCCGACGTCGGTCAGGTTGGCGCCCACTTCGGGAACGCGAAGCATGGCGCCGCCCCAGGACCCGTCTCCACCCTGCGCCATCGCGATCCGGAGCGCCGGTGGAAACGCCAGCGACAGCTTCCGATACACCTCCCGATCGCCAGACAGCCCAGCTACCTCTATAATGGCTCGATACTGTAACGCAGATGACGCGTTGTTCAGGAGCCAGCCGAGTGGAAACTGCACCGCGGCAGAGTCGATGGACCCCGTGGTGGCGTCGGCCGAGCCTTCTGGCGAGAGCGGGATCGTCACGCCGGTTTGATTGGGTTAAGTACAGTCGAGACAATGTTTTACGACCAACTCTGCAGGACGCAGCGTCTCGGGCGCTAAGGATACCTCTTTTCCCCCCCTCCGCTAGACCATCGAGTTCGGGGTCAGACCCGGGGTCAGCCCCCGGGTCTGACCCCGGGTCTGACCCCGAACTTGAACGCTCGCACGCGGGCTTGAGGCTCCGACGCTCGACATCATTTGAGTCACTAGCCACTTTTCTACCTGAGACCATTAGCGCGCGAGGCAGGAGGTAGTGTGAAGAATCTGGTGAATACAGCGTTGGTCCTCGCGACGACGCTCATGTCGGCCACGGGCATCCAGGCGCAGGCGGTGGACTCTGTCCGTGGCCCTGAGGTCGGCACGAGAGTACGAGTCTTCGCGCCCGAACTCCGGACCGACCGTTATGTGGGGCGGATCAAGTCACTCGACACGTCGGTGATGGTGCTCGATACCGGCGAAGTGCGCACCGTGTTAGGCATGGAATCCGGGCCCGTGCTGGTCGATGAATTCCGCCGGGTAACGATCCGACTGTCGACGATCGAACACCTCGAGGTCAGCAGCGGGCGCACGGTGCGCAGCGCCATGGCGCGCGGGATGATCTTCGGTGCGCTGATCGGCGGCGTCCTCTTCGGCCTCGGCAACATGCCCGAGGTGAATCCCGACGCCAACGACTTCATGCGTGGCGTGCCGGTCGGGTTGATCGTCGGGTCGCTCGGTGGCGCGGCCGTCGGGTTCGGCGTGGGCGGGGAAGCCTGGCGGCCTGCCCGGATACCCCGTTAGGCGCCCGTCCGGATCTGCCTGGCGGCGTCCAGCGCGATGCGCAGGTCCCGGGACAGGGCCCGCGCTTCCTGCGTAGCGCTCGTGGAATCGTTGATCGCCGACTGAACGCCGGCTGACCCCAGCGCGAGCAAGTCCAGCCGCATGCTCTGCAGCAGCAGGTTGGCGTTCTCGATCTGCTCCCTGAGTCCGTCGCGCCGCTTCGTCAGGTCATTGATTGTGTCGCGCTGCCGCTCGAGCATCTCGATCCGGCGGTCGCGCTCCGCGGATTCGGGCCGGTTCCGGGCCTCGGTGAGTGACGCGTCTACCGATGCGACGGCGTCGATCGGCGCGGCGCGTTCCAGTCCGTGCAGCGCCTGGGCCAGTGATGACACCCGTTCGGCGAGCGCGTCGAGCGTCGGACCGACGTCGGGAATCATCTCGCGGTCAGCTGGGCCAAGCTTCGCGAGGGCGTCCTGCGCGGCGGCGCGATCCATGGCCGCGCGGCGCACGTGTTCGCCGTACGGACCGGCGAGGACGTCGGCGGGCGCCAGCTGGCGCGCGAGCTCGTGCGCCGAAGGTGGCCGACCGGTTCTCGGTTCGGCGCTGCCACCGCTCGCCAGCTGCTTCGCGGCCTGCGGTCCGAACACCTCGTTCATCCGGATCCCGTCAGCCCAGAGCGAACCGGCACGCCTCAACATCCCCAATCCAATGAACGCCGTCGGGAACAACGCCCACGGGAACCCGGGCGAAAACATCACGTTGATCGTGGCCAGCATCGCGACCAGTCCACCGTTCTTCGCGAGTGCGCGCCGGAATTCCCTGATCCGGTTGACGCGCGAAGATATGCCCACTGGCGCTTCGCGACCCCATTCGCGACGCGCGTCCTGCCACGACTCCGGCATGAATGACGGCACCGGAGGGCGGTCGCCGTGCGGATCTTCCGGGGCACTTCTTCTGGCCAGTGCGGGGAGATGCCGGTCGCGAGGCGCCTCCGCGCGATCCCGTGGCGACGACAGGCGGGGGAGCCTGACGGGTGCCTCGTCAGGCAGGGGCGGGCGCAGTGGCCGAGGCAGCGGTGGTGGCGCCGGCACGGCCGGACGTTTCCACGCGGCGGATGCGTGAACTTCTCCCGGCGAGATCGTCGACGCATTGCGCCTTCCGCCCGGCGCCCTTTCCGACAGATCGTCGAGCGACAAGGCATCGAGTGCATCGCGGAACTCGGAGGCATCACGCCAGCGCTGGTGCGGCTTTTTCGCCAGTGTCCGTTCGATCAGCGCCGCGAATTTCTGAGGAACGCCTGGTCGCACCGTGCTGAGCGGTCGCAGCGGATCGCTCAGGTGTTTCATCAGCATGGCGGGCGTGTTCGTTGCCTTGAACGGGAGCTCGCCGGCCAGCATCTGGTAGCCGACACACGCCAGCGAATACAGGTCGCTGCGCCCGTCGATCTCGCCTTCACCCATCGCCTGCTCGGGGGACATGTACGCCGGCGTGCCGACGGCGGTGCCAGTGACCGTGAGTCTCGAATCGCCTTCGATGGCCCGGGCAATTCCGAAGTCGGTGACGATCGGCCGATTCGTCAGGCGGTCGATGAGGATGTTGTCCGGCTTGATGTCCCGGTGGATGATGCCGCGCGCATGCGCATAGGCGAGCGCGTCGGCAACCTCGCGCAGGATTCGTCGCACTTCCGCGTAGGGGGGTTGAGGCTCGCGGGAGAGACGCGCGGCCAGGCTTTCGCCGTCGACGAGTCCCATGACGAACCAGACCAGGCCATCGCGGTCGTCGACCGAATAAATCGGGACGATGTTCGGATGGTTGAGCTGCGCAGCCGTTTCCGCCTCGCGGAGGAATCGCGTCCGGACCTCGTCTCGGTATGCCAGGTCCGGCGGCAGCACCTTGATGGCGACGAAGCGGCGCAGCTTGACGTCGCGGCATCGGTAGACGACGCCCATCCCGCCTCGACCGACCTCGGCGTCGATTTCGTACCCTTCACCAAAGGCGGTGACGGCGCGGGCGCGAAGGGTGTCGCTCATCGGGACTGGCCGGGCCTCAGCGGCGCCCGATCCCGGACTCGCGGTTTCCGCCCTTCAGCTTCGACATTTCGTCGGCGACGTACATCGCGTTGTCCACTTCGCTGGCCAGTTCGCGGGCGCGTTCGGCAACGAGCGTGATCTGCTGCAACGTCTGGCTGCCGGCTTTCAGCTTGATCACGTCGAGACGCATGTTCTCCAGCGCCAGGAGGCAACTTTCGAGCCGTTCGCGGGAACGTTCCCGGCGCGACTCGAGATCGGCGACTGCGCGGCGCTGTCGCTTGAGGTGAGCAAGGCGACGCACCCGCTCCTCACTCGCGCGCTGATCGAACGGATTTGCCTGTGCCTCGAGCGCGGTGATTTCCGACTCGACTTCGGCCGCTGCACCCGGCGAGACCTCGCGGTCGAGGGTGGCGACATTCGCGGCCAGGGATTCGATGTTCTCGTACAACGCGTTGGCGGTGGCGGGCACGTCCGCCGCGACCTGCTTGTCGCGCTTGGACAATGTCGCCACCCAACGAAGGATGTCATCGCGGTGACTGGATGCCTTGCGCACCGAAGGACTCTGCAATCCCGCACGCCGCACCGCGTCAGGCGCGGCGAGCCGGCCCTGCCTGGGCGCGGCCGCCATGGAGGAATACGTACCGCTCGGCGTGCGCACGCCCTTCATCTGGCTTCGCGCCCGGACCTCGGCGGCCTTGTTCTTGTCCCAGAGCGCGCGGACGTTGTCGAACCATTCGGCGACGACGTCGAAGAACATCCGGTCCCGCGGCTCGCGCAGCACGTCGTGCCAGTCGTAATCCTCGCTCCACAGCTTGGCGTACTGGAACGCCATGTACACGCTCCAGATGGCCGTGAAGAAGACCAGGCTCACGCCGAAGAGGATCGACGACACGATCATGACGGAGTTCACGATCACGTACGGCCCGAGCTTCTTGCGGAATTTGACCACCGGGGGCGCGTACCAGCGCGACTGCTCTTCGCGCGACACGCCCGCGGGGGCCCAGTCATCGTCCACTGCCGGAGCCGGTGCACGCGTCGCGCGCGAGGCCCGGACCGGCGGGGCCGAGGGCGCGTCAGGCAGCGCGGGAACGTTTCCGCTTTCGAGCGCCGCGGCCAGGGCGTCCGCGCTCGGGAAACGGAGGTCCGGATCCTTTTCCAGGAGCAGCATGACCGCGCGTTCCAGGTCCGGCGGCACGCCGCGGCGTCGCTGGATGATCGGTTCCGGGCGTTCCGACAGGTGCTTCACGAGGAGGGCCGGCGTGCTCGGCGCCTCGAAGGGCGGGTCGCCCACCAGCATCTGGTAGCCGACGACGCCTAACGAATAGAGGTCGCTGCGTCCGTCGATCTGGCGGTCACCGGTCGATTGCTCGGGCGACATGTAGGCCGGTGTGCCGATCGCCATCCCGGTGGCCGTCAGCCGCGAATCGGCGCCTTCCGTGACGGCCCGGGCGATACCGAAATCCGTCACCAGCACGCGGCCGTCGCCATTCTGGATCAGGATGTTGTCCGGCTTGATGTCGCGATGGACCACGCCCCGCTCGTGTGCATACGCCAGCGCGTGCGCCACTTCGAGCAGGATGCGGCGCGCTTCACCCGGCGACAGCGCGCCGTTCGCGTGAATCCGGACGGCCAGGTTTTCCCCCTCGACCAGCGCCATCACGAAATAGACGATGCCGTCCCGTTCATCGACGCTGTAGATCGGCACGATGTTCGGGTGGCTCAGCTGGGCGGCGGTCTCAGCCTCACGGAGGAATCGCGTACGGATTTCGGCGCGAAAGGCCAGTTCCGGCGGGAGCACCTTGATGGCGACGGTCCGCTTGAGGCGCCGATCCTTGGCCTTGTAGACGATACCCATCCCGCCGCGGCCGATTTCGCGGTCGAGTTCGTAGGTCGCAGCGAGAACTCGCTCGACGTGTGCTCGAAGGTCTGGGTCTGACTGAGGACCGACTGGCTCGGGCACGCGGTGGGCCTGGCTGGGTACGACGACGGGGCAGTCGAGTAGTGTAGCACTCATGTAGTGCAGCGTAAAGCGAAATCCGTTGTGCGGTTACGGGCTCGAATCGGGGAAAAGGAAACAAAAACGGGGTCAGACGCCGTTCCTGAATCCTGACGGACCATGGTGAACCCACCCGAAATGGCGTCTGACCCCGTTTTTTTCGGAAATGGCGTCTGACCCCGTTTACGGGGCCGCCAGATCGGCCTGCCACACTACGTCACATTGGCCCGTAAAAGTTGCAATCACAGCCACCTTGGCGTAATTCAGCAGCCCGAGAAGTGCGTGAGGTATACCCACCCGTAATGGAGTCGACTTCCCGGTGGGAAGGCTGCGTGATGCAGAGCGCACGCGCGGCAACGGGTGGACATCAGTTGAGGACATGACCTTGGCAGAGCGACAGACGCTGCCGGTTCTCCCGCTTCGGGGGACGGTGATCTTCCCTGGCCTGACGGCGCCCATTGCGGCGGGGCGCCCTGGAACCCTGCGCGCCATTGAATCGGCGCTCAAGGGCGACCGGCTCGTGTTCGCCGTCGCACAGCGTGACAACACCGACGAACCTGCGCCGGAAATCCTGTATTCCATGGGTGTCATCGCCAGGATCGGACAGATCCAGCGCGGACTCGGTGGCGTCCAGCTGCTCCTCCAGGGCGAACAGCGCGCCACATCCCTGCAGTACACCCAGGGCGACGGCTTCCTCAGCGCTGTCGTTATGCCGACCGAAGAGATGGCGCCGCTCTCCGAGTCGGATGCGGCGTTCGAAGCCCTCCACAAGGAAACCCGCGAGCGCGCCGGCGAACTTGGCGAAAAGCGTGGCTTGCCCGAGGAAGTCGTGCATCAGGTGCTCGACGCCGTCGAGGAGCCAGGCCGCTTCGCCGATCTCGTCGCCGGCTACATCGAGCTGACCGTTCCCGAGAAACAGGGACTGCTCGAGACGCTGAGCGTCGAGGAACGCCTGCGCCGCGTGCTGGTCCACGTCCAGCGCCAGATCGGGATGCTCGAGGCGCAGGAAGAAATCAAGTCGCAGGTCCAGGAGGAACTGGGCGAACGCCAGCGCGAAATGTTCCTGCGCGAGCAGATGAAGGCGATCCAGAAGGAGCTTGGCGACGACGACCAGTCGCGCGAAGTCGAGGAACTGCGCGACAAGCTGACGAAGCTCGACCTGCCCAAGGAAGCGCGGGTGGAAGTCGAGCGCGAACTTGGCCGCCTGGAGCGCACCGGGCGAGAATCGATGGAAGCGCAGGTGATCCGCACCTACCTCGAGTGGATCGCCGAGCTCCCGTGGAGCACCCGGTCCGACGACATGCTCGACCTGAATCGCGCGTCGGAGATCATGGAGGAGGACCACTACGGCCTGCAGGACGTGAAGGACCGCATCCTGGAGTACCTCGCGGTCCGGCAGCTTCGCGCCCGCCAACTGGCCGAAGAGGTCGAAAAAACCGGCGAATTCCCGGCCTTCAAGGTGAAGGCACCCAAGGATGATGCGACGCCGGCACTCGGCGGCAACGGCGACGACGACCGCCCGATCACCGACGCGCGCGAGGCGAAGGCCCGCGCGATGGCCAAGGGTCCGATCCTGCTCTTCATCGGTCCGCCCGGCGTCGGCAAGACGTCGATCGCCAAGTCGATCGCCCGCTCGTTAGGCCGCGAGTATGTCCGTGTCTCACTGGGCGGCGCCCGCGACGAGGCGGACATCCGCGGGCACCGGCGCACGTACGTCGGCGCCATGCCGGGCCGCATCATCCAGGGCATGAAGCAGGCCGGCACCAAGAACCCGGTCTTCCTGCTCGACGAAGTCGACAAGCTCGGGGTGTCGTTCCAGGGCGATCCCTCGGCGGCGCTGCTCGAGGTGCTCGACCCGGCGCAGAACGACTCGTTCACCGATCACTACCTCGGCATCCCGTTCGACCTGAGCGAGGTCCTGTTCATCGCGACGGCGAACTTCGTCCAGAACATCCCGGGCCCGCTGCTCGACCGGATGGAGATGGTCGACTTCTCGGGCTATACCGAACGCGAGAAGGCGGAAATAGCCAAGAAGTACCTGATCCCGCGCCAGCTCGAGGAGAATGGCCTCGGCGACAAGGGCATCTCGTTCACCGACGATGCCGTGGCGAGCATCGTCGCGAACTACACGCGCGAAAGCGGTGTGCGCCAGCTCGAACGTCAGGTTGGCGCGGTCTGCCGGAAAGTGGCCCGCCGTGTCGCCACCGGCAGCGACGGCATTCTGAGCGATCGCCGCATCGATGCCGCCGAGGTGCGTGAGTTGTTAGGCAGGCCGAAAGTCCATCCGGAACATGCAGCCGAGCAGAACGAGGTCGGCATCGCCACGGGCATGTACTACACGCCTGTGGGCGGCGACATCATGTTCGTCGAAGCCTCGATCCGCCGCCGCGAGGCGCCGGCGTCCACCGAAGACGGCGAGACACCGTCGCGCATGCAGGCCGCGCCGATGTCGCTCATCCTCACCGGCCAGCTCGGTGAAGTCATGAAGGAGAGCGCCCGCGCGGCGCTCACCTACGCCACGAACAACGCGACCGCGCTCGGCATCCACGGCTACCGCCTGGATGGCGCGATGGAAGCACACATCCACGTGCCGGCCGGCGCGATCCCCAAGGACGGGCCGTCGGCGGGTATCGCCATCGCTACCGCCCTGGTTTCCGAGATGTCGGGACGTCCGGTTCGCCGTGACGTCGCCATGACCGGTGAGATCACGCTGCGCGGACGCGTGCTGCCGATCGGTGGGCTCAAGGAGAAAGTGCTGGGCGCTCACCGCGCCGGGATCAAGCACATCATCCTGCCAGCCGAGAATGAGGCCGACCTGGAAGACGTGCCTGAGGAAGTGCGGTCGCAGCTCAAGTTCCACCCGGTGTCGACGCTGCCGGAGGTCCTGCGCATCGCCATGACCGATGAAATGGCGCGCGACCAGGAGCCGGTGGACGAGCAAATCCCGGCGGGCGTAGGCTGAGCGACCGTTTCGACACGGAAATGGGGTCAGGCTCGTAATGGGGTCTGACCCCATTTTCCGTTCATGCGCTTCGCAGCGATATCCACGTCGATCGCGGTAGGCTTCGAAACACTTCGCGCCAATCCGCTCCGTACGATCCTGTCGACACTCGGCGTCATTATCGGCGTCAGTGCCCTGGTGGCGGTCCTCTCGGTGGGCGACGGGCTCGAACGGTCGGTCAGGAGCCAGATCGAGCAGACGACGGACCTGCAGTCGGTGTCCGTGGCGGCCCGGACACGCGAGGTGATCGACGGCCAGTCGTTTCCCATCGCGTCGCCGGCCGTACTCACCGTCGACGACGCGCGCGGCATCCACGCGCTCGCCAGCGTGAAATCGGTCGTGTTGCGAGCCGAGTCGTACGCCGAGGTCAGAAGCATGTCCGGCGATGCCCGGAGAATGGCGCTGGTCATGGTGGAGCTGGCGCTCGGCGACTCCTCGCGGCTCAGGGCGTCCATGGGCCGTCTGCCCAGCGAACAAGAAGGTTCCGGTTCGGCGGGGGTGGTCGCGATCTCGATGGACCTCGCCCGGGCGCTGGCGCGGGATTCGAACGCGGCGTCGCTCGTCGGCGACTCCATATCGTTAGGCGGCGTGCCGGCGCTGGTGACCGGGGTGCTCGAGCCCCAGACTGTGCCGGTGGTCCCGTTCGGGTCGCGCCGGCGGTCGCAGGCGGATTACCGGGTCCTCGCCCCGCTGCGGTTTGCCTCGACGACGACGACGCCTGGCCAGCCGCCGGTGATCATCGCGGTGGCGTCGAGCGTGGAGCAGACGCAGCCGCTCCAGCAGAGAATCGAGCAGTATTTTGCGTCACGCGACTCCGCATGGGCGCGGCGTTATCTCGTCTCGACCAACGAGCGCCGCCTGGAGCAGCTATCACGTGGAATCCTGATGTTCAAGCTGTTCATGGGCGCCATCACGGGCATTTCCCTGCTGGTCGGCGGGATCGGCATCATGAACGTGCTGCTGTCGTCGGTCACCGAGCGCACGCGCGAGATCGGGATCAGGAAGGCAGCGGGAGCCCGCGACCGGGACATCCTGCGCCAGTTCCTGGCCGAGTCGGTCACGATCTGCTCGCTGGGAAGCCTGATCGGATTGGCGTTAGGCGTCTCGGGGGCCTATGCGATCACGGCGCTGATACGGACGTTCTCGGATGCGCCCGCGCTCTACGCGTCCATTTCGTGGAGCACGGTGATGGTTGCCGCCATCGCAGCGGTCGTGGTGGGCCTTACATTCGGCACCTACCCGGCCCGCCGCGCGGCGAGGTTGAGCCCGATCGACGCGATCCGGCACGAGTAGACAGGCGTCCGGTCGTCGCCATCGCGCCAAAGAGTGCGAGGAGCGGATTGCAGAAACAGGCGCAGCGTGCAGAATTCAGCCTCTACCGCTGTCCGATCCTGCCTGTCCGGCTCCCGGAGGATTCTGTGCGTCGCCTTTCGCTGATGGTCCTGTCCAGTTTGATCGCCTCCAGCGCCGTCCAGGCGCAGGCGACCCCACCGGAAGTCCTGGCGCGGGCTCGCGCGATCCACGACCGGGTGATCACGCTCGATACGCACGACGATATCAGTCCGGCCAACTTCACCGCCGAACGGAACTACACACAGCGCCTGTCGACGCAAGTCAACATCCCGAAGATGGTCGAAGGGGGACTCGATGTCTCCTTCATGGTTGTCTACGTCGGTCAACAGCAGGATTTCACCCCCGAAGGGTACAAGCGGGCCTACGACCAGGCGATCGAGAAGTTCGAGGCCATTCACCGGCTGACGGAGACCATCGCGCCCGACAAGATCGGGCTCGCGTTGACCCCGGCCGACGTCCGCCGGATCGCGGCATCCGGCCGCAAGGTCGCCATGATCGGCATCGAGAATGCCTACCCGTTAGGCGAGGACCTGAAGAACATCAAGGCGTTCTACGATCGCGGCGGCCGGTACCTCTCCCTGGCGCACAACGGGCACTCGCAATGGTCGGACTCGAACACCGGAGAGGCCCAGGGCTTCAAATGGAACGGCCTCTCGCCGCTCGGCCGGCAGGCGATTGCCGAGATGAACCGCGTCGGCATGATGATCGACATCTCGCACCCGTCGAAGCAGTCCTCGATGCAGACCTTCGAGCTGAGCAAGGCCCCTGTCATCGCGTCGCATTCGGCCGTTCGCGCGTTATGCAACCACTCGCGCAACATGGATGACGAACAGCTCCTGGCGTTGAAGAAGAACCGTGGCGTGATCCAGGTGGTCGCGTTTGCCTCGTACGTGAAGTGCGACCCGGCACCGGCCGAACGCGCGCCGGCCATCGCGGCACTGTACACCGAGTTCGGCATTCCGACGGCAGGCGCCGGGCGTGGCGCGGGACGCGGCGGTGCGGCCGGGGGAGCCGGCGCGGCTCGCGGTGGTGGCGGCGGACGGGGCGGACGTGGTGCGGCCCAGGCGGCGATCGACTCCCTGCCCCCCGAACGACGCGCCGCATTCAACGACCGGCTCGCGGATATCGATCGCCAGTATCCGGCGCCTGCTCGCGCGACCGTGGCGGACTTCGTCAACCACATCGACTACGCCGTGAAGCTGAGCGGCATCGACTACGTCGGCATCAGCTCCGACTTTGACGGGGGTGGCGGCGTCGAAGGCTGGAACGGGGCCGAAGAAACGTTCAACGTCACGCTGGAGCTGGTGAAGCGCGGCTACACCGAGGAACAGATCGCCAAGCTCTGGAGCGGCAACCTCCTTCGCGTCATGGAGGAGGTGCAGAAGCGGGCGCGTTAGGCGGACGGAAGACGGCAGGCCTGGGAACAGCCCCCAGCTCAACGCGTGATACGTCGCAACGTCCCGGCGGGAGACAATTCGAAGAGCGGGATGTGTACCGTTTCCCAGGGGGCGACGGGCTGGGGCGATATACGTGGCGAAACAGCTGACGGCACCGGCACCTGAAACGGGTCGGACGCCAGCAGGTTCACCGTGTAACCCAGGTCGGCGAGCGAGGCAATCGAAATCGCCGACAGGGGCATGACATTGTCCGATTCGACGAAGCCCGTCATGACCTCGCGATCGAATGTGGCTTCACGCCAGTGGACTTCCGCCGTGCCCGGCCCGCCGGTGTTTTCCGCCGGCACACGTCCATCGCTGCAGCCGCTGAACCCGCCGGCAGTCAGGCATTGCGACGCCGCCTCCGGACCGACAAAGCGAGGATCGGACGTCCCGATGCCGGCGAGCCTCTCCTGCGACCGCCAGAGCGTCCCGATGCCGATGACGTGAAGCAATTCGTGGAGCACCACCGAAGGGAGCCTGCCGTTCGACGACAGGCTCTCGATGTCGTCCGAG
>CBIHMX010000021.1:0-12429 GCA_966211115.1 uncultured Gemmatimonadaceae bacterium
TCAATCGTCAATCGTCAATCGTCAATCGTCAATCGTCAATCGTCAATCGTCAATCTTGCCGCCTGAACCGCCGGACAAGAAGGGCCATGCTCGGCGCAATACCAGCCGTGACGGTCATGAAAGACCTGATGGTGTCCCGGTCGGAATTCGAACTCCACGACAAAAATTGCCTTCACGTTGGATCGCTCCCCGGCCGTCGCACGCGCGTCGATCCGGTTGACCGTGACGCGTTCCGGGAACAGGTCGAATTGACTCACAGCCGAATTCTGGTCAGCAGGTTGCCTTGAAGGTAACGGTTCCCTGGCCATCATTCCTGCTTCCATGACCCGCCGGAATTGACCAGCATAGCGCCGTTGCTCGAGGTATGCGTCGAAACGATCGACGAGGCGATCGCCGCCGCCGAAGCCGGCGCGGGTCGCCTCGAACTATGTGCCTGCATGTCCGAGGCCGGAACGACGCCGAGCACCGGTTTCGTTGCCGCGGCACTGGAACGCGTCGACATCCCGGTGTTCGTCATGATCCGCCCGCGCGGCGGCGACTTCACCTACACGGCCAACGAGCTCGACGTCATGAACCGCGACATCGATGCGATGAAGCGGCTGGGCGTGCACGGCATCGTGAGCGGTGTGCTGGAGGGCTCACGGGCGATCGATCGCGAGGCGACTGCCGCCCTGCTCGATGCCGCGAGCCCGCTCCCCTTCACGTTTCATCGTGCCTTTGACCTGGCGCCAGAACTCGAGCGGGCGCTCGACACACTCCGCACAATCGGCGTCCACCGCGTACTGACCTCCGGTGGCGCGTCGACCGCCATCGTCGGAGCGGGCGCGATCGCCAGGCTCGCTCGTCAGGCAGGCCGTACGCAGATGCTGGCCGGCGGCGGGGTGCGAGCGCCGCACGTCGCAGAACTGGTTCGTCTCGCCGGCATAACCGAAGTCCACGCGCGTCCCACCCGGTCAACGCCTCGACAACGTCGCCCCGAACTCGACCCGGCAGCCGTCAGGGCCATTGTCGAGGCGCTGCACTGAATTCGAGGTCAGACCCCGAATTCGTCGAGCTGCCGGCTCGCCCCTCAGTTCATCCTGATCGCCGGCTTCTGCCCGACCACTGGAATCCAGTAGGTGAACCACTCCACGTTCCGCATCATGCGATCCTTGCTCAGGCGGACGTCGGTGACGCCGTGTCCCTGGCCGGGATACATGACGAGCTTCACCGGCGCCTTGCCGATTCGCTTCATGGCTTCGTAGAACTGGATGCTCTGTTCTGGTGATACGCGCCGGTCTTCGGCACCCGCCTGGATGAGCAGCGGCGTCGTCACGTCCTTCACCTTCCGGTACGCCGAGCGCTCGAGGTAGAGATCCGGCTTTTCCCACGGCGCCGAATCGAGGAGCATGCCGAGGTAGTCACTGATGTCGGTCTGGGAGAAGAAGGCGGTCAGGTCATTCACGCCGGCGCCGGAGCTCGCGGCCGCGAAGCGTCGCGTCTGCGTGATGCCCCAGAACGTCTGGAAGCCGCCGTAACTCCAACCCATCAGCCCCATCTTCGTGGAGTCGGCGATCCCGCCGCGGATCATCGCGTCCACACCCGAATTCACGTCGATCCAGTCCTTTCCCAGGATGTCGCCGTGATTGAGGCCGCGGAACCGCGCTCCGTAACCGCTCGACCCGCGGAAGTTCGGCTGCAACACCGCGTAGCCCAGGCTGCTGAAGATCTGCACCGGATATGCGCTGCCTGTCGACGGATATCGAGCCGAAGACACACCCGCTGGTCCGCCATGGACGACCACCAGCAGGGGTACCCGCGTTCCTTCCGTGTAGCCGACCGGCAACGTGAGGACACCCTCGATGGACTCGCTGTCCGCCGCCGACTTCCAGCTCACGACGCGCTGCTCGCCATGGCCGAAGGTTGCCACCTGCGGATTGGTGCTCGTCAGGCGCTTTGGTGTGAACGCCGCGCCTGTTGACGCATACACCTCGGGCGACTCGCGGCTCGTCTCCGAGACGAAGGCGAGCGTTCCCCCGGCCGACTCGAAGCCACTGTTGAAGCGATCGTTGCTCACGCGCACGGGCGCACCCGTTGCCTTGCCCTGCGCGAGCGGAATCCGGAACAGCGCGCGGCCGGTCTGCACCGCCGCCTCGACGAGCAGTTCGGTCGCGGACGCCGCGACAAACCGCGCGTCTTCATCCAGCGCGTCGGTGAGCGAAACCGGGTTGCCGATAGGAATCGGAATGGACCAGACCTTCGTGTTCGCCGTGCCCATGAACTCACCCGACGCCTCGATGAGCAGGCCCGACGCGGAAGTCCAGCTGACGACTTCTTCGGTCCCCGGCATGTTCGTGACAGCGCGCGACTCGGCCCCGGGTTCGCTCTGGATGTAGGCGGCGCCCTCCGCCATCGCGACCAGGGTCGGTTGCGGGCGGGCGGCGAACGCCAGTTGCCGCGAGTCCGGACCCCAGACGAACGAGGTCACGTGCATTCCTTCGGGTGAGATCGCCCGGCCGTCGGCGGGCTCCCGTCCACGCAGCGTCACCTCCCATAAGCGCGTGAACTCTGCCGCATAGGCGCTATCGCGCACGATGGCCTTGCCGCGAGCCTGGTCGAGTTCCTTTTCCTCCTGCGATGCCTCCGGAGCGGAGAGGAACATGACGTGCTTGCTGTCGGGCGAGAGCCTGAAGCTCGACACGGCCTTTGCGTGCTTCGTGATCTGCCACGCCTCGCCGCCCGAGGGATCGATGCCGTGGACCTGCAAACGATTGTTCGCGCGGTCGGACAGGAAGGCGAGCCACGTTCCGTCGTGCGACCATTGCGGTGCCCGATCGGCTTTCGGACTGGACGTCACCTTTCGCGCATCGCCGCCGGTGACCGACACGATCCAGACGTCCGTATTCACGACGTTCGAATCGGCCAGGCGCTCGGTCACGACGTACGCGATGCGCTTGCCGTCGGGACTGACGGCGATGTCGCCTACGCCCTTGACCGCCATCACGTCATCGACGGTCCAGCGTTTCGGGTCTCCGTTGTCCTGCGCCGCAATGGTGATCGGCGCGACGAGCAATGCCGCGAGCGACGCGCGCATAACGCGTCGCGATTTCAACCAGTCAGTCATCGGTCCGTGGGGGGCGAGTTCAGGTGCGGACGGGCGTCCGGCGAGCTCTGGCGTCCACCAGCGAAACTGGTGGCCGTGTCTGGTATACGCAATTGCGCAAACACCCGTTCACAGCCCTTGGCTCACCCGTCCTGTGCTGCCCTGGATTCCGTATTCCCATCTCGAGACTTCCACGACCTGACCGCGAACCAGTGGACCGAGCCGAGCAGGATGACCACGAGCATCTTGATTGCGTCGTTCGCGTTCATCCGGGTCGCGAGGAGGAGCGTAAGCGCCACGCCGACTGCCGCGAAGAACACGCCACCCCGCACTCTGAACAGGGCCGGCTCCACGCCCGGCGTCGTAATCCCCTTCTTCTCCCGCCACCGGAAGACCGGCAGCGACGCGCATACGCCACCGTAGACCAGCAGTCGCGACACCGCGGACAGACTCAGGTTCTGCAGGAGTCCGGCCGACAGCGCGAGCACCAGCGAGATCAGCGCGAAGATGATGATCGAGACGTAGGGCGTCCGGTAAACGGGATGGACCTTCGCGAAGAACGACGGCAGGATGCCCTGCTCCGCCATGGCCATCGTCAGGCGGGGAACGTTCAGTATGTTGCTCGCCACCCATCCGTACACCGAAATCAGTGCCGCGACGGTGATGAACACCGCGCCGCCCGATCCGAACATGACCCGGGCCGACGCGGCGAGGGGCCGGTTGGTGGCGGCGGGTTCGGACAGCGTCACCAGGACTGTAAGCTGCGCGGCGAGGTACACGACCGTGACCAGCGCCAGCCCGGTTATCAGCGCGAACGGCGCGTCGCGCCTCGCATCCTTTGCCTCGGCCACCGGGATCAGCGCCGACTCGAACCCGCCGTAGGCGAACATCAGCAGCACCATGGCGTTCAGCCACCCGCCTAACGACGTGTCGGTGGCGATCGCCGCCGGCTGGGCCGCTTTCCCCATCGCCAGCCAGGCGATGCCTAACGCCCCGAACAGCACCAGCGGCACCAGCTTCACCACCGCGAACACGTTGCTGACCGCCGCGCCCGAGCCGACCGACCTGACGTTCACCAGCGTTTGCAGGCCGATGAACGCCACCGTCACCGCGACCTGTACCGGGCGCGTGGCCGCCGCCGGCCACAACTCGACCAGGTACGTCGTGAACAGGTTGGCCTGGACCGCCGCCGTTATGCACCGGACGAAATAACCCATCCATGCCATCTGGATGCCGGCGAACGGCCCGAACGCAGCCGTGCCGTAGAGATACGCGCCACCCGCGCGCGAAAATCGCGAAGCCACCTCGGCGAACGCGAAGATCATCGCACCCGTGAGCGCGGCGGCCAGCAGCCACGCCGTCATCGACGTCCACCCCAGCATGGCGCCGAGCGTGCCCGGGAGCACAAACACCCCCGTGCCGATGATCGTGTTCAATACGAGGCCGGCGAAACTCCAACGACCGATGGCCTGAACGAGAGTGGGGTGGGACATGTGGGTCTGGAGCCTGGGGGACCTGCGGCTTCACGAATGAACGGCCGGAGAAAGTGTCCTCCAGACGGAACAACCGAAACCCGGTCGTCCGAGCCGGCGTACGGCACTCCGCTCTCCGAGGTGCACTCCTTCGCGGCATCCGGGCCCCGTGCCCGATGCCCCCATGCCCATGCCCCGTCCCCATGCAGGCACTTCTGCGCGACATCCGATATGGCATCCGTTCCCTCGCCAAGGCACCCGCCCTGACGCTTGTCGCGACGATAGCCCTCACGTTCGGCATCGGGCTCACCGCCATGATGTACTCCATCATTTACGGCGCGTTGATCAAGGGACTGCCGTTCCCGGATGGCGACCGGATCGTGCAAATGGTGCGTTACAACCGCGTCGTCGGTGGTAGCAACTGGGGCACGCCGATCAAGGAGTTCGCCGACTACCGCGAGCAGCAGACCTCGATGTCGCCGCTGGGCGCCTATTACTCCGGCACGGTGAACGTCAGCGGCGAGGTCGAAGCCGAGCGATTCACCGGCGCGTGGGTCACCGCGTCGGCACTCGACCTGACGAGAGTCCGGCCGCACCTCGGTCGCATCTTCCAGGCTGGCGAAGACACCCCGGCGGGACCGCGCATCGCGGTCCTCGGTTACGGCATGTGGGTGCGCCGGTTCGGCGGCGATTCGTCCGTCATCGGCAAGTCGCTTCGCGCCAACGGCGTCCCGTACACGATCATCGGCGTGATGCCGGAAGGGTTCCGCTTTCCCGACGACGCCGCGATCTGGCTCCCCCTGCAGCTCGATCCGGTGGCCACGGAGCGTGGCCAGGGTCAGTGGTTGACCGTCGTCGGCCGGTTGAAGGACGGCGTCACCCTCGAAACCGCGACCGCCGACGTGAACGCCGTCGCGCAACGGCTGGCTGCGTCCTACAAGGAGACGAACGAGAACGTCGGTGCGGAAGTGAAGGGCTACGTGGATGCCGAGATGGGACCCGAGCCGCGGCAGTTGCTGTACACGATGCTGGGCGCGGTCTTTTTCGTGCTCCTCATCGCCTGCGCCAACGTGGCGAACCTGCTCCTCGACCGCGCCGCGCACAAGTCGAAGGACGTCGGCATCCGGACGGCGTTAGGCGCGACGCGGGCGGCCGTCATCCGGCAGTTCATGACCGAGGCGCTCGTGCTGTCGGTGGCCGGGGGCGTGCTGGGGACCATCATGGCCTGGGCCGGCATCATCGTGTTCAACCGCGCCATCGTCGATTCGCAACCGCCGTTCTTCATCGACATCGCGCTCCACCCGCCGGTGCTGCTGTTCGTCATGCTCGTATCGCTGGGCGCGACCATGTTTTCGGGCATGATTCCCGCCTACCAGTCGTCGCGTGCGGACCTCAACGAGATCCTGAAGGACGAGTCGCGCGGGTCGTCGAGCCTCCGGATCGGCAAGATGAGCAAGGTGCTGGTGGTGTTCGAGATCGCGCTGTCGTGCGGCCTGCTGGTGGCGTCGGGCCTGATGATCAAGTCGGTGACGAAGCTGCGCACGATGGATCCCGGCTTCCGCACCAGCAACATCTTCACGGCGCGCGTCGGCTTCCCGGCGACGTACACCGACACCGCCATGCAGAAGCGCTTTCATGAGGACCTGCGGCAGCGGCTCATGGCCATTCCCGGCACTCGTCAGGCGGCGATCACGACCGGGCTTCCGGCCGTGGACGACAACAACGGTTCGTTTACCGTGGATGGCGTGACCTACAACGAGGATCGCGACGTGCCCGACGCGTCATGGAACGCGGTGTCGGCGGGATTCTTCGAGACCTTCGAGATCCGCCCCACCCGCGGGCGCGTCATCGACGAAACCGACCGGGAAGCGGGATTGCCGGTGGCGGTCATCAACCAGGCGTTCGCGGACCAGTACTTCGAGGGGAAGGATGCGTTGGGGCGGCGTATCCGGCTCGGCGGACGCCGGAGCGACAACCCGAGTCCGTGGCTCACCATTGTCGGCGTCGTTCCCACTCTCTACAGCGGTGACACCGAGGAGCCCCGCGAACCGGCGTTCTACGTCCCGCTGACCCAGAGCCACAGCTCGTTCGCGAGCTTCGCGGTGCAGACGTCCGGCGATCCGATGCTCATCACGTCGCAGGTGCGGCAGGCGGTATCGTCGCTCAATCCCGACATCCCGATCTACTGGGTGTATTCGATGGAAGAGGCCTTTGCCCGCCCGACGTGGTTCATCCGCGTTTTCGGGACGATGTTCATGATCTTCGGCCTGATCGCCCTGTTCCTCGCTTCGGTCGGGCTCTATGCGGTGATGTCCTTCGCCGTCAGCCGGCGCGTCCGCGAGGTCGGCATCCGCATGGCGTTAGGCGCGCAGGGACGGGACGTCGTCCGGATGATCTTCGGCCAGGGCGCCTGGCAGCTCGGCGTCGGGCTCGTGCTCGGCCTGGGCCTGGCCGCCGGCGTGGCGCAGCTCCTGACGATCCTCCTGTTCGACGTCCAGCCGCGCGATCCCTCGATCTTCGGATCGGTCGTGGTCGTCCTCGCGGCGGCCGGCCTGGCGGCCTGCCTCGTACCCGCACGGCGCGCGACCCGAGTCGATCCCCTGGTGGCGCTACGAGCGGATTGAGAGACGATTTCACAGGTAAGGCGAACACGGAATAGCGCCGGAACTGCGGAGTAACACCGCACTACTTTGGTGAGAACCGGGACACCACAGTTCGTCGTTTCGCCAGTGAACGAATCAAGGTGTCCCGGTTCTCACCAATGCAGTACCCGTGTTCCTCTGGAGTTTCCGCGCTGTCCGCGTTCGCCCTACCCGCGAGAATCCAAATTCGGTCGCGATGTGATATCGTTAGATCGTCCCTAAAGGAGAGTGCCGCCGTGCGCGAGTCCATTTTCTGCACCATCGCCGTGCTCGCGGTTTCCGGCTGTGGTGGTTCCGATTCCACCGGGCCAGCGGCAACGACGTCCGTCAGTGTGCGGGACAACAGTTTTTCTCCCGGGGCCATCACCGTCAGTCCGCAGGCGACCGTCACGTGGACGTGGAACGGTTCTGACACGCATAACGTGACCTTCGAGGACGCGCAGGGATCGTCGGGCACCCAGGTGTCAGGCACCCATAACCGTTCGTTCGCGACCACCGGAACGTTCCGCTATCGGTGCACGGTGCACTCTGAAAGCTTTACGTCAGGCATGATCGGAAGCGTCCTCGTCCAATAAGCCCGTGAGCTGGGTCCTGTGGGTGCTGGGTAGCCTCGTCGCGCTGTACGTCGTGATGGGCATTTACCTCGCCTCCGTCCTCAAATGGGAGGATGAGCGAACCGTTGGCCTCAACTACTACGGTCGCTCGCTCGCCGAACGGGATCATTTCAAGAGGACGCTGGGCGTGCACGCGACGCTCCTTGCGCCGATGCTCTGGCTCAACGGGCGCCTGACGAAAGCCGATTTCAAGCGCGTCCGGATCCAGTACAAGGGTGTGTCCGCGCCGGCCGGCAGTTGCAGCGTCGAGTCGTTCCAGCGGGCCGAGTCATATACGCCGGTACCGGAGGACGTTTTCGTGGTCACGCAGATGAAGTGCGGGACCACCTGGATGCAGAACGTGGTCTACGAAATCCTCCATCGCGGCCGGGGGACGCTCGTCGAAGACGGCGCCGCCATGTACGGCATTTCGCCGTGGCTCGAGGGACGGAAGAGTATTCCGATCGACGCGTCGAAACCCGTCGGCACCGAACGTCCGGCCCGCATCATCAAGACGCACCTCCCGGTGGCGTTATGCCCCTACGACCCGGCGGCGCGGTTCATCTATGTCGCGCGACACCCGGTATCCTGCTTCGCCAGCTGTGTCGACTTCGTCCGGACCAACCTCGGCAGTATGTCGCCAGACATCGAGGCGTTCGAAGAGTGGTTTTGCTCGAAGGACCTCTTGTGGTGGGGCACCTGGACCGATCACGTCCTTGGCTGGTGGCGCTGGTCGAAGGAACAGCAGAACATCCTCTTCGTGCTGTTCGAGGACATGAAGAAGGACCTGCCGGCGACAGTCAGGCAGGTGGCTGCCTTCCTCAAGGTGAGCCCGCTCAGTGATGAGGAAGTCGCGGCCATCGCGAACCGGTGCAGCTTCCGCTACATGCAGGATCACCAGTCCTCGTTCGAGATGATGCCGCCACACATCCTGCAGTCACGCGCCAGGCTGTTCGTGAGCGGATCCGCTGACCGGCACAAGGACGTACCCGAGGACGTTCGCCTGCGCGTGCAGGCCTGGGCGGCCCGCGAGCTGGCGGGAACGGATTTTCCCGTCAAACACGCGTATCCGGACGTCGCCGCATCGAGTTGACCGTTCGCCCCGCGATGGCCCGTGTTGGATTGCGGAACGCTTGGCGCAGCCTGATTTTCGTATAGCCATCTGCCATCAGTCATCCGCCATCTGGAGTTGACATGTTTCGCTTTCCCGGCCCGATTCTCGTTTCTGCTTCGGCCGCGTTGCTGTCGATCGCCGGCGCTGCCTACTCCGCCAACGATGGGTCGCGCACTGTGGCGCGCCCCGCGGCGATCGATTCACTGATTCAGCGGACGTACCGGTGGCGCCTGATCGGCCCGGACAAGGGCGGCCGGTCGATCGGCGTCAGCGGCGTGAAGGGACGCCCGCAGGAGGCGTATTTCGGTGCTGTCGGCGGCGGCCTCTGGAAAACGACGAATGGCGGCGCCGACTGGGTTCCGGTCACCGACGGGCAGATCGGTTCGACGTCGGTCGGAGCGGTGGCCGTGTCGGAATCGAATCCCGACATCGTCTACATCGGCACCGGCGAAGTCTGCATCCGCGGCAACATCATCCCGGGCGACGGCGTCTACAAATCCACGGACGCCGGCAAGACCTGGTCGAAGGTGGGGTTCAGCGACAAGCAGAACATCTCCGAGATCCGCATCCACCCGACCAATCCGGACATCGCCTGGGTGGCGGCGTTCGGGTTCCACGGCGCGCCTAACGAAGAACGGGGCGTCTTCAAGACGACCGATGGCGGGCGGACGTGGCGGAAGGTGCTGTATCGCGACGACAAGACGGGCGCGATCGACATTTCCGTCGATCGTTCGAACCCGAATGTGCTCTACGCCGCCCTGTGGCAGGCGTATCGCAACGAATACAAGATGGAGAGCGGCGGGCCGGGCTCAGGGCTGTTCAAGTCGACTGATGGTGGCGAGACCTGGACCGAAATCACGCGGCGCCCCGGCCTGCCCGCCGGCGTCGTTGGCCGCATCGGCGTCGACGTCTCCGGCGCCGACCCGAATCGCGTCTACGCACTGATCGAAAACGAGAACGGAGGCCTGTACAGCTCCGACAACGGCGGCAATACGTGGACCCTGGTGAACGGCAACCGGAGCCTCCGCCAGCGCGCCTTCTACTACACGCACATCACCGCCGATCCGAAGGACCGTGACGTCATCTATGCGCTCAACACGTCGCTGTTCAAGTCGACCGATGGCGGCAAGACACTGACCAACGTCGGCGGCGGCACGCATGGCGACCACCACGACCTCTGGATCGATCCGGACAATCCACAGCACCTGGTGAATGGAAATGACGGCGGCGGCGCCGTCTCGATGGAAGGCGGCTCGGGTACCTGGTCGAACCAGAACATTCCCACCGCGCAGTTCTATCACGTGGTCACGACTGGCCACGTCCCATTCCACGTCTGCGGTTCGCAGCAGGACAACAGCACCGCGTGCGTGCCGAGTGGACCATCGTTCGGTGGCGGCCGCGGCGGACGTGGGGGTGGTAATGCTGGACCGACGCGCCCGGACGTTGGCGGCGGCGCGGATGGTCCACGCTGGCCGTCGTACACCGTCGGCGGCGGAGAGCCCGGATACATCGCGCCGGATCCAAAGGACATCGACGTCTTCTTCGCAGGCACGAATAACGGCGGCTTCATGACGTACTTCAATCGCAAGACGGGTCAGCTGCGCGAAGTGAATCCGTATCCGCGGCAGTACCAGGGCGAGCCGTCGAGCGAAGTGAAGGAACGCTGGCAGTGGACATACCCGATCATCTTCTCGCCGGTCGATTCCAACGTGCTCTACACGTCGTCGCAGCGCGTCTGGAAAACGACCAACGGAGGCCAGCGCTGGGACCCCATCTCGCCTGACCTCAGCAAGCACGACCCGAAGACCATGGGCCCGTCCGGCGGCCCGATCACGCACGACATGAACTGGCCGGAGATCTACGCCGTCGTGTTTTCGCTGGCGCCGGGCAAGCGGAACGTGGACGTGCTCTGGGCCGGGACCGACGACGGCCTGGTCCACGTGACGCGCGACGGTGGACGCACCTGGGCGAACGTGACGCCGCCGGACATGCCCGAGTTGGGCCGGGTGAGCCAGATCGACGCGTCGTCGTTCGATGACGGGTCGGCGTATGTGGCCGTGAAGCGGCCGCTGTTCGACGACACCGCGCCGTACATCTTCCGCACGCACGACTTCGGGCGCACCTGGACGAAGATCGTGAACGGCATACTACCTAACGACTACGTGCATACCGTGCGCGAGGACCACACGCGCCGGGGGCTCCTCTACGCCGGCACGCGGCTCGGCGTCTACATCTCGTACAACGACGGCGGGACCTGGGAATCGCTGTCGCTCAACCTGCCGAAAGTGCCGGTGAATGACCTGATCGTCGAGAAGGACGCGCTCGTGTTGGGCACGCATGGGCGCAGTTTCTACGTGCTCGACAACATCGAGCCGCTTCGCCAGATCACGCCGGCGATCTCGGCGTCGCCTGATCCGTACCTGTTCAAGCCCGCGAGCGCGATTCGTTCCGGCGGCGTCGCCGAGATCCAGTACTGGCTCAAGCGGCCCGCACAGAACATCTCGATCGAGATCGTCGATGCCGCCGGCCGGACGGCCTGGTCGGCCAGCGCGCCGGCTCCCGGTGGTCGCGGCGGCGAAGCGGGTCGTGGAGGCGGCGGTCGCGGTGGCCGGGGTGGAGGCGGCGGACCGTCGCTGGCCGCCGGACTCCAGACGGTTGCCTGGAACCTGCAGTATCCCGGTGCCACGACCTTCGACGGCATGATCCTGTGGGGCGCATCGACCGCGGGACCGCGCGCCGTGCCGGGCACGTACCGCGTCCGTATGAACGTGGACGGGCGGCAGCTCGAGCAACCGCTGACGGTGATCAAGCACCCGCTGTACAAGGACGTCACCCAGGCTGACCTCGAAGCACAGTTCGCGCTGGCGATCCGGATCCGCGACAAGCTGAGCGAAGCCAACCAGGCGGTGATCCGCATCCGCGACATCAAGGGGCAGGTGGTCGACCGCCAGGGCAAGTCGCAGGATCGCCGGCTCAAGACTGTCGGCGACACACTCGTCAGGCAGATCAGCGCCGTCGAAGAGGAGATCTACCAGGTCCGGAACCAGAGCGGCCAGGATCCTCTCAACTTCCCGATCAAGGTCAACAACCGCATCGGCACGCTGAACCGGTCGGTGAACACGGGTGATGGCGAGCCGATCGCCAACGCCGAGCCAATCTTCAACGACCTGGTGCAGGAACTGAAGGTCCACACGGACAAGCTCGAGCAGATCCTCAATACCGAGTTGCCGAAGCTCTACGCCGAGCTGCGGCGGCTGGGACTCGTCGAGATCACCGCGGGAAGGATCATCTCCTGAACCAGCAGCAAAAAAAAATATTGAACCGCCAGGTTCGCCGAGGCGCGCCGAGCACATGGACAGGTTGACTTGTCAACCGGACGTAGCTCAGCAGCTCTCCGCAGATTCGGCGGTTCAAATGTTTTCTGTGCGACACAGAATGAACATCGTTGGTGCACCGATGCTGGTCGTGAGCCTGCTAGCGGCGTGCGGGCCACGTTCCAGCGATGTCATCGTCAGCCGGTCCGTTG
>CBIHMX010000022.1:0-12268 GCA_966211115.1 uncultured Gemmatimonadaceae bacterium
GTACATCTCGGCCAGTCCGACACATCCGACGGCGTCCTTCGCCTCGCACGCGCCTGATACAATGTTGCGGCGCGCGGCAGGTCCGGCTCGACGCCGTCGCCGTATGCGTAGACGTTGGCCAGCCGTGCGCATCCCGATTGGTCGCCGCCCGTACATCCCTGCTGGAACAGCGCGATGGCGCGCGCCATGTCGCGAGGAACGCCTGCGCCGGCGCGATAGAGCGTTCCCAGGTTGGAACAGCCTCTGGCCGCGCCACCCTCGCATCCCTTCTGCAGGAGCGTGAAGGCGTGCGCGGAATCGCGCGCTACGCCCTGACCGTTCTGGTACAGTCCTCCCAGGTCAACGCACCCATCGGCAATGCCACCGTCGCATGCCTTCGTGAGCAGGACTGCACCTCGCTTGGCGTCCTTGAGGATATACTCGCCCTTGAGGAGTCGGATGCCGAGTGCGCTGCATGATGCGGCCGTTCCTGACTCACACTCAGCCCGCAGTTCCCTGGCTTCCTGGTTCGCGGGATGACAGCCCGCCGCCACCAGTCCGACCAGCACCGAAAGCACCCACGATTGTGTTCGCGCCAGCCAGGGCTTGCCCGGTGAGAAACAACGCATTCTGCGGTGCGGTGGGGGTAGACTGCTCCTGCGACCGCGACCGTTACGTCGTCCTGAAGTGGGAAGTTTCAGTCCCCGTTCAACTATCCCGTTGCGTGCGCCACGGCCTGGGCGCGATCACGAAAGAGGCCTTCAAGGGACTGTTCGAGCGACGGCATCAGGTTCCCGCGTTCACTCCCCAGGGCGCTGTATCCGGGCCTGGGCGCCACACGACCAAGCTGAGGTCCGGGTACCTCCTCCACGACGCTCGGGTCCCCGCCACATTCCGCCAGTACCGTTTGGGCCAGGGTGGTCCAGCTCACCGCTCCCTGGTTCGCGAGGTGCCAGACACCGGACTCGCCGTCAATCAGCAGGTCGAGCACGGAGTCGGCCAGGGCAGGGACGTAGGTCGGCGATATCACGTCGCTGGACGTGAAAATCCTCTCGCCGCGAGACGCGGCTTGCAGTACGCGCGCGGTGAAGGTTCGAAGATCCCAGGCGTCCATGAACGCGCTGGTGCGAACAATGAGTGCGGACGGCAGCGACTCCTGCACTGAACGTTCCAGTTCCACCTTGCTGCGGCCATAGGTGTTCAGCGGGGCGACCGGATGTGTCTCGAGGTATGGCGTACTGTTGGCGCCGTCGAATACCAGGTCTGATGAAAATGAAACGAGCGACGCTCCGACCCGCGCGCATGCTTTCGCTACCAGCGCCGCCCCGGACCCGTTCACGGCCATGCATGTGTCGACGTTCGACTCGGCGCCATCGACGTCGACAAAACCCGTCGCGTTGATCACCGCCCAGGGCTGGCTTGCCCCGATGGCCCGGCCCACGTCGGCGGCGCTGGTGATGTCCACCTCGCCGCGCCCGAGGGCAACGACGTCGATGCCGCGATGGGTGCACCGCCGCACCAACACCGATCCGAGTGTGCCCGTTGGACCGAGAAGCAGGAGGCGCTTGTGCCGGCGGGATCGCGATGCCTTTCCATTCGTTTGCCGGTTCCACCAGCCGGCATGGTCGAGCAGCGGATGCTGGATCTTGCCGGTGGTCGCAAGCTGCTTCACCGCGGTCGACAGTGCCGTGGGGCGCGCTGGGCTGGCCCGAAGGTCGAACACGCCCGATTCGTAGTCGCCACGGTCGAGGGTCACGAGCCGGCTCCAGTCATAGGCGCCTAACAACGACCAGACACACAGGGCCCTTGCCGGTATCCCTCGTTCCGACGCCGCTTTCATCCCCGACCACGCTTCGTGAAGCCAGCGCAACTGGTCCTCGCGCGTGCAGGCGATGTGAACCTCGGTCAGCGCCACCGGCTTGCCGTACCGCATGAAGTACCGCTCGATGACGCTTTCGAAGCCGCTCGCCATCGGCGGATCGCCACGCACCGCCGCGACATCGGCGTACCGCTGGCGCCCGTTCCCGCCGATCGATTCCGGTGGATACCGGTCCAGCCGGTGATCGAGCAGCCGGTCGCTGGTCACGTAGTAGTTGGCGCCGATGGTGTCCGGGGGACACGGGTGCCGGGCGAACCACTCCAGTTCGTCGGTCGTGGCGCCGTTCGAGACCAGGTACTGCCACAGCGGATGGCTCCAGTTCACGCGACCGAACAGCAGGTCGAGCACGAGGTCGCGCCGTGCGTTCTCGAAGTCCGCCTGCCTGACGAGGGGCTCGGTACTGAAGACGGTGCCGGCATCGTCGGTGTGGAGGAGCTGCGCATCGGGGATGACGCTGCGGATGGCGTCCATCGCCTCGACGATGGCACGCGCCTGCGTCAGCACCATACGCACGAACGCGGCATCACTGCGCGCATGCGGATACCAGTGGCCATAGAGACCGCTGAATCGGGCGGTCGCCAGCGGTTCGTTGACTGGCGTCCACTCGCGGATCCATGGATATCGCTCCGCGACCGACCGCGCGAATTCGGCGAACAATGACGGGAAGGCCCGGTCCGTCAGGTTCGTATGAGCCGGGCCGCTGCCGTGATGCAGCAACCCGGCAATGGGCCGGATGCCGAGCTCGCGCAGCCGATCGAGCCGGACATCCGTCCACTCGAAGAACGTGTCGCGCCACCGGTTCGGCGCCATCCGCTCCCAGAGGAGCGGGTATCGAATGGCCTTGATGCCAAGTCCCGCAAAGCGGTTGAGATCTTCGGCGCGAACGTGGTGTCCCGTTCGCACGACCTGGTCGAAATACTGGTCGCCGACCCTGTTCACCGTGCACTCGATACCGCCCCAGACTTCCATCACGGCAGCGGCACTGAGGTAGGAACCGTGCCCGTGACCGGGAACGACAGCCCGATGTTCGCGCTGCTGGTACGGGATGGCCGTGCCGACATGGAGCGCGCCATCAGTGCCTGCATCCGCGCCCACGTGCGATCCCACGATTGCATGGCCAGGTAATGATCCACCCGGTGCTGGCGCTTTGGATCATCTTCGTCCAGCGCTCTTTCGATGGCAGCGATGAACTCGTCGGCACTGTCGCCGAACCCGAGAAATCCCGTGTCCCCGAACGTTCGCACCACGTCGCGGACCGACGTCGAGACCACGCGGCGGCCAGCGGCGAGGTATTCGGGCGTCTTGGTCGGGCTGACGAAGCGCGTCGAATCGTTATGCGCAAACGGCAGCAGCGCCACGTCCCAACCGGACAGGTACGCCGGCAGCTCATCGTAGTGCCGGCCTCCGAGATAGTGCAGGTTGGCGCCCCGGGGCAGGGAAGCCGGGTCGATCTTGGTTACCGGTCCGACGAAAACGAACTGCCAGGTCGGCCTCGCGCTTGCGACCTCGCGAACGAGATCGAGGTCGATCCGTTCGTCGATCACTCCGCAATAGCCGAGTCGTGGCCGCGGAATTGGCGCCTGGTCCGCCGGATCCTGCCGGATGCTCCGCGCGCGGGCAAAGTGCGCGGCGTCGACGCTGCTCGGCACCGCGTGCACTTCCCGGTGATGCCGCTGTTTTGCTTCGTGGAGGCTGTATCCGCCGGTGAACACGATGTCACAACGGCTGAACAGTTGCTGCTCGAGCGATCGCATTTCAGGCGGTGCTCCAGCGAAGCCGGACAACTCGTCCATGCAGTCGTAGACCACGCACTCGGCCTCGAGGTGCCCGGAGAAGGGCAATGCCATCGGCGTGTAGTACCACAGGATGAAATCCCGAACGCCTTCGCGGCTGAGCCACGTATCGAGCAGTTGTCGCAATGCTGCCCAGCGTTCACGACCCGTCAATCCGGCCGGAATGTGCGGAGTGGCCACCACGACGTTATGCACCGGACTGGTGACTTCCAGCCTGGGACGCACGGAGTCTTCGAACGGTTCCTCAAATACAAAAACGCGCCGGTCTCGTGCGGCGCGTGTCAGGAGGTGCTGGGGTCGCTGGTACACCCACGACCAGCGCAGGTGTGTCAGGCACACCAGGTCGCTGCTCGGCTGTGCTCCAGTGTCTCGTAACACGAGTGCCATGGATTCCTCACGAACCAATCGGTGAAGCGTGCCCCGTTCGGCACGCAATGAGTCGGATGAGCCGCTGGACATCAGGCTGGTCTCGCGGGTGATGGTGTTACCCACGAGCGCGGCGGACGCTCACCAATGGTGGCTTCCGCCATTTCAGCGAGCGGGAACTTGGGTCGTCGATCGGCATGCAACAGCCCGTTCCGTTCCTGATATGTGTCAGCGAACTGTGTATAGCAAAACCCGGCGAGCATTTGCAATCCGGAAACCACCCACAGCAACTGGGCGTAGCGTTCCGCGAGCTCGTCAGGCGTCGGCACGACCGAGTAACCCCACGAATCCTCTTCGAGCAGCGCGATGCCGCCGAATTCCGAGAGGATGATCGGATGGTCGGGGCCGGCATGATCGCCGATGCGCAGCAGCCGGCCGCCCGGGCGTTCGTGCTGAAACAGGCGCAACCGTGCGTCGCTCGTGTGGTAACGCCGGGCGATGCGCGTGGGGTCGCTGTCGTAATCGTGAATCCCGATGATGTCGGTGGCGACACTTTCCCAGCCGTCGTTCCCGATCACCGGCCGCGTCGGGTCCAGTGTCCTGGTGAGGTGATACAGCGCCTGCACGTAATGCCTTTCCGCGGCGCTGTTAGGCAGGTTGGGAACGCCCCACGACTCGTTGAACGGCACCCAGGCCGCGACGCACGGGTGACTGGTATCGCGGGCGATGACTTCTTCCCACTCCTTTTGCAGGCGTCGCACCGATCTCGCCGTGAACCGGTACGCACTCGGCATTTCCTCCCACACCAGCAGGCCGAGCTTGTCACACCAGTAGAGGTATCGTGGATCTTCGATCTTCTGGTGCTTCCTGACGCCGTTGAATCCCATCGCCTTCGCCAGTTCCACATCACGTCGCAGGGCGAAGCCGTCAGGGGCGGTCATGCCGGTGTCGGGCCAGTATCCCTGGTCCAGCACCATGCGCATGCGATAGGCACGGCCGTTGAGTATGACACGATCGCCTTGTGTGGCGATTTCGCGCAGGGCGGTGTAACTGCGCACCTCGTCGATGACCTTGCCCTCACCATCGGTGAGGTCCATGAACACGTCGATCAGCGTTGGCGACGACGGGCTCCACAGGAAGTCATTGCGCGAGTCATCGATCCCCGGGTCCGACAATGCGATGCGCCGGTGGACGATCTGGCCGAGGACGAGATAGCTGTCCTGAGCGAGCAGGACTTCTCCCACCTGGAGCCGCACATTGAGAAAGAGCGGTGAACGCGTCTTTGCCTCGATGGTCACGTACATCGCGATTTCCCACCGGTCCAGGTTGGGCGTGAAGACCACCTGGTCGATGTGGGCGGGCGGCAGTTCCTCGAGCCAGACTGTTTGCCAAATCCCCGTGGTGCGGGGATACCAGATCAGGTGGGGCTCCAGCTCCCAGTCCTGTTTGCCGCGTGGTTGCTCGAGGTCGAGCGGATTGTCGTAGGCACGGACCGTCAGCGTGCGATGGCCCGCGGCGACGAGATCGGTGATGTCGAACGAAAACGGCGTATAGCCGCCTTCGTGTTCACCAACCTTGACTGGTCCCAGCCACACCGTCGCGTGATAGTCGACGGCGCCGAAGCGAAGCATCAGGCGTTCCCCGGGCACCGGAACGTCGACGTCGAGCTCCCTGCGGTACCAGACCGCGGAGAAGAGGCCCGTTTGCTGGATTCCACTGCGCCGGGTTTCGGGAGAGAACGGGACCTCGATGACCTGGTCCCAGGGCACGCGCTCAGGATCCGACAGGCTCGCTTCGGGATCGATCGCAAACGACCAGGGACCGTTGAGGCTGATCCAGCGCTTGCGTCGCAGTAATGGTCTTGGATACTCGGAAACCGCCGCCCCGTCTTCGCTTGCCATGTTTCCCCGAAGTGTCGCCGGCCTCATCGTGGCCGGCCTGGTGATGGCGCAAGGTCTCGTCTCGCGGGGAACAGATACAAGTTCCCGTTCGGGACAACCCCGTCTACTACCATCGGGGAGCGGCGCAGTGCCACGAAACACATCATCGGGCCTAACGAGCGGCCCCGACACTTCCGGCTAGTGAATGACTGGCCCCTCTGGGCAATGTCGCGGACGACGTCTTTCGAGGAAATTAGCCGCGTAAGCGACGCGTGCTATCTGCCGTGACGTCACTCACCGTCGCCAGTCACACGAAACGCAGAAACCGGAGCGTCAAAAATGTCACTCGCAACGCTACACGACCTCATGGTCCACGAGCTCAAGGATTTGTACAGCGCCGAACGCCAGCTCGTCCGTGCGCTGCCCCGCATGTCGAAGAACGCCAATTCCGATGAGCTCCGGACGGCGATCGACGAGCATCTTGCTGAAACCGAGGTACAGGTGAGCCG
This sequence comes from uncultured Gemmatimonadaceae bacterium, assembly GCA_966211115.1. Taxonomy (GTDB): domain Bacteria; phylum Gemmatimonadota; class Gemmatimonadetes; order Gemmatimonadales; family Gemmatimonadaceae; genus JABWBJ01. Next base: position 6,407 of record CBIHMX010000022.1, read on the forward strand.
CATCGAGACGATTCTCGAGTCCCTCGGGGAAACGGCCGGCCGAAAGAAGTGCGAAGGCATGGAAGGCCTCATCGAGGAAGGAAAGTCCCTGCTCGAGGAAGATGCCGATCCGGACGTCATGGACGCCGGCATCATCGTGGCCGCCCAGAAGGTCGAGCACTACGAGATCGCGGCGTATGGCGCCGTGTGCGAGTACGCGCGCATCATGGGCCACGCCGACGCGCTGTCGCTGCTCGAGCAGACGCTCGAGGAAGAGAAGCGGGCCGACCAGCGCCTCAACAAGCTGGCCGAAGGTGGTATCAATGCGCTCGCCGAGCGCGACAGCAATGGAGACGACGACGCGATGGCAACCAATGGTTCCACCCGCCGCCGTTCCCCCGCCAAGAACGGTCGGGCGCGGAGCCGGAAGTGAGCCGTAGTGCTGCCTGGCATCGCGTCGGCGTGACACGGGAGTGCGCACGCCGATGCGCATAATCGTTCTGGGTGCAGGACCGACGGGACTCAGCGCGGCCTGGCGCCTCCAGGAGCATGACCACCACGACTGGTTGCTTCTCGAGGCGTCGGACCGTGCCGGTGGCCTGTCGATGTCCGTTCGTGACGCCGCCGGCTTTACCTGGGACCTTGGCGGTCACGTCCTGTTCTCGCACTGGAAGTACTTCGATCAGTTGCTGGAACGGGCGTTAGGCAGCCAGTGGGTCGAGCACCAGCGGGAAGCCTGGGTGTGGATGCGGGAGCGATGGATACCGTATCCGTTCCAGAACAACATCTGGCGCCTTCCCGCCGAGGAGCTGGTCGATTGCCTCGCGGGGCTCGTGGATGTGCATCGCGCGCCCCCGAACGGTCGCCCGGCCCATTTCGCGGAGTGGCTCGAGCGATCCTTCGGCGCCGGCCTGTGTCGCACGTTCATGTACCCCTACAACTACAAGGTGTGGGCATATCCACCGTCGCACCTTGGTGTCGGCTGGATGGGCGAACGGGTCGCTCCCGTCGACCTCGCCCGTATCCTCGCCAACCTCGTCACGCAGAAGGACGACGTCGGCTGGGGACCTAACGCGACCTTCCGGTTTCCCCTTCGCGGAGGCACCGGCGCCATCTGGTCGTCGCTCGCCGCCCAGTTGCCCTATGAGCGGCTCAGGTTCTCCACCCGCGTGACGCACATCAACACGTCGGCCAAATACGTCGTCTGCGACGATGGCACGTCGTTCCGGTATGACCGTCTCATCTCGACGATCCCGCTCGACCGGTTGCTGATGTCGCTGGATGACGCGCCGCAGCTCTCCAGGCGGGCGCCTGAGTTCGTGCACTCCTCCAGTCACATCGTCGGCATCGGACTCGGTGGTGCCACACCGCCCGACCTGGCGACCAAGTGCTGGATGTATTTCCCCGAGGAGGACACGCCGTTCTATCGCGTGACGGCGTTCAGCAACTATTCGCCATACAATGTCCCGAACCCCGGTCGCCAGTGGTCGCTGATGGCCGAGGTGAGCGAATCGCCCGACAAGCCCGTCAACGCCGAACGGGTCGTGGACGACGTGGTCGCCGGATTCAGGAAAGTCGGCTTCATCGATGAGCGCACGCCGATCCTCACTCGTTTTCACCGGCGCCTCGAATACGGCTATCCAACACCCTGGCGCGGTCGCGATCAGGTGCTCGATGCCGTGCTCCCTGCGCTCGAAGAGCGGGATATCCTGAGCCGCGGCCGATTCGGTGCCTGGCGATACGAAGTATCCAACCAGGATCACTCGTGCCTGCAGGGCGTCGAGGCCGTCGATCACGTGCTCCTGCGCACGGCCGAGCGAACGGTTACTGGTGTCATGGGCATCGAGCCGCCGGAACTGCCTGCGCCCGATCCACGCCTGAACGGGAAGCGAACGTCGCCCCAGCCGGTCCCCTATGGCGTCCCCCCACGCTCCTCCCCGGAGTCCACAGCGACCTGCGCGCCGAAGGATGAATTGGTGAGAGATTCGCGTCAATTCGCCCAATCCGCGGAAACTCGCTTCTCCAGTCGTTGACCCTACCGCGTAAATCCAATCGCATCCGCGGATACTGATTAGAGGAAGAAAGGCGGGCTTCGATGTGAAGCCCGCCTTTCAAACATCCAGGAATGGATTTGCGTTACTGGACGACGTAATCGAATGTGACTGGATCGACACCGGACACCGTTGCGGTGACGGTCGCGTTCCCTGCTGTCGTGCCTGACGTAAACGTCATGGATGCGACTCCCTGGGCATCCGTCACGCTGGATGACGACGCCAGCGTGCCCGTACCCGTGGCCACCGACCAGCTCACCGAACGTCCGGCGATGGGGTCATCGTTCTGGTCGAGCAGCGTGACCGTCATTGGCGAACCCGTGGTGCTGACCGCGATCGTCTGGTTATCGCCACTCGTTATGCTGAGGACCGTCGCGACCGGCGGCTCGATCGGATCCTCGTCGTCGTCGTCGCAGGCAGCGGTGAACATCAGCGACATGGCCATGCCGGCCCCGGCCAGCAGGCGGGTGGTGTTGCGCAGTGCGAATTGCATCTCGACTCTCCTCCAATGATGACGCGGGACGCGCCACGTGGTGCACGCGGGTGCGTTGCGCGTCGCGGTACGGTATGCATTCTATGAACACCGCATCACGGAGGTTCCCTGACGTGCCTAACGGTTGGGAACGCTCAGGCAACAGGCTCGGCGCGCGCGCAGGTTGTGCGGGCCCGTCGTTACGGACCGTTCGCCAGCATGCTCATGAGGTGTGATGTGAGCGACATCACACCGGCACCCCAGTCAGTGCGAAGCCGGCAGTGCGGGTTGCTCTGCTACGGGTGGAAAGAGCGGGCGCGCCAGCTGCGCAGCCATTGGCGTCGCCAGCGGCGGCAAGACAAAATGCTGCGTGGCCTGCTCGATCAGGGCGTCTTCGCCGCCGGATCGCAACGCCACCCGCCGGATCCGTTTCGCCATCCGGAGGCGGTCGTGACCGGCCGGATCGAATTTCATCGGGTCTGAAGCGTCGAGCCGCATCAGGAGGTCCATCACGTAGTCGAATGACATCGTGAGGTGATCCGATACCTGGTTGTTGGCGAGGTCCCAGCGACTCCGAACCAGCATCAACTGAAACACGCGCTGCCACGATTCCATGTCCGCGGCGACGACCATTCCCCTGAAAATCCGGCGGTTGGTCGGCGTACTGAAGATCGTTGGGCTCAGGATTCGGTCGAGGTGACCGTCGCTCCGGCTGTGGTCGAGAAGGATGAGCTCGCGCGCCCGTCGCGGCGCCCATTCGCCCAGGTGCGTTTCGAATCGGGTTTCCCAGTAGCTGTGTCCCAGGCCCGTGGTGCTGGACGTGATGGCCAGCTGGTAGGGCACGAACGCGTTATGCGCGACGACGTCTGCCGCCAGATGGGCGAGATAGCCATACGAAAATGCCTTCAGCGCGTCGTCGCGGGCGCGGTCGAGAATGTCGAATCCGACGGTCCAGGAATGGGAGTGCCGGCCGACCGCCGCATACTTCTTGGCGATGCTGGTATCGGCCGCTATCGAACCGTAAAGGAAATCGTACGGGAAGGCCCGAAGCAGGTCCGCAATGCCGGTGGGCAGCATCGAGAGCGACCGCAGGACCGCATCACCAAGATAGACATGCGTTCCAGGCGTCCATGCGAGCGCATCAGATGGAAACAACGCTATGGCGAGCAGGGCGATGACGAACACCGAAAGCGGCGCGACAAGCCTCGGCGTCGCTCGCGTCACGCCGGGTCGACCACTTTGGTGCGAATGCGCGGGCGCTCGCGGACGTTATCCGCGCGCGTTCGCTCCTCGCGGACGGGTCGTCGTTTCTTCCGCTTCACTCCGCGGCGGCGGGTGTAGAGGAATGAGCGCTTCAGGGCAGCGGCTCCCAATCTCACGCCTCGTAAGGCAGACGCCGACGACATCACGAATTCCTCGGCTTCTTCCTGCGCGACGCCGACCAGCGCGTCGAGTCGATCCAGTCTTGCCTCGGCACGACGTACGACGCGACGAACGCCCTTGTGCACATAACGAACCGTGTTGCTGACCGCACCGACCTCGGTCTTGACGGTTTGCGTAATGCCCCGAACGTCGTCGACGACCTTGCGAACCGATTGCGCGGCTGCGTTGATGTCGCCCGACGATGTCTGCAGGATCCTGGTCACCTCGAGGGCCGCCTTTCGCAAGGCGACGAGCTGAAGCAGGAGGCCGCCGAGCAGAATGAGCACCAGGATGGAGACCAGGAACTGCCCGGTCATCGCTACCGTTTCGATGAGCCCGCGACTTGCCGGGATCATGACGACGGTATCGCGAACTCCAGCCTGGAGAACCAGCGAAATCCCCAGCGACGTTGCAACGCTCATGAGAGCTCCCGGCGCCGACGGTTGAAGGACCTGCCGCTCGTCACACTACTACACGCTTGGTCGTCCCGGGGATACCACGATCGGAGTTCGCGTGCTCGCATCCCGGTCGGGGTGGCATCGTAACGATTGGAGAAAAGCGAAGTCAAGCGATGACTTGAAGATACGCTCATCCTCCGGCCATACTTAGCGCGCCTGCATCCCAGCAAATGACATCCATAAAGTACGTGGTCGAGGGCGGCCACTCGCTCTCCGGAGCCATCGAGCCGGCCGGAAACAAGAACGCGGCGCTTCCCATCATTGCCGCAGCGCTGCTGACCCGCGAACGGGTCACGCTGGAAAATGTCCCGCGGATCCTCGATACCGAGGCTCTCGTCGAACTGGTGCGTTCCGTGGGAGCGTCAGCGGACTGGACCGGAAACAACACGCTCGTTATCCAGGCCAAGGACCTCAACGCAGGGAAGCTCGATCCTGAATTGTGTGCGCGGATTCGCGCCTCCATCCTGCTTGCCGGTCCCATGCTGGCGCGCAGCGGCCAGGTCATCCTGCCGCCGCCCGGTGGAGACTTCATCGGTCGCCGCCGGGTCGACACGCACTTTCTCGCGTTCGAACAGCTGGGTGCGGAATTCTCCGTAACCGATCACTACGAATTCCGCGCGACGAAGCTGAAGGGCGCCGACGTCTTCCTCGACGAACCCTCGGTGACGGGCACGGAAAACGCCCTGATGGCGGCGGTCGCGGCCGAGGGCACCACCGTGCTTCGCAACGCCGCGAGTGAACCGCACGTCCAGGACCTGGCGAACTTCCTGGTCGCGCTGGGTGCGTCGATCGAGGGCATCGGCACCAACACCCTGACGGTGCAGGGTGGAAAGTCGTTAGGCGCGGCGACCCACCGGATCGGGCCGGATCACATCGAGGTCGGGTCGTTCATCGGTCTGGCGGCCGTGACGGGATCCGAATTGCGCATTACCCGCGCCGGCGTGCAGCATCTCCGGTCGATCCTCATGGGATTCGATCGCCTCGGCATCGAGTGCGAGATCGAGGGCGAAGACCTCGTGATACCGGCCGAGCAGCCGCGCGAAATCCGGTCCGACCTCGGTGGACACGTGCCGAAGCTCGAGGACCAGCCCTGGCCGGCCTTTCCGGCGGACCTGATGTCGATCGCCATCGTGACGGCCACGCAGAGCAAGGGGCTGATCCTCATGCACGAGAAGATGTTCGAGTCGCGCATGTTTTTCGTCGACAAGCTCATCGCGATGGGTGCCCGCATCGTTCTCTGCGACCCGCATCGCGCGCTGGTGTCCGGCCCGTCGTCGCTGCGCGGCGCCCGCGTGGAATCACCCGACATCCGGGCCGGCATGGCAATGCTCCTTGCCGCCCTCGCCGCCGAGGGCACGAGCACGATCCACAACGCCCGTCAGATCGAGCGCGGCTACGAGCGCATCGACCAGCGCCTGAACGCGTTAGGCGCGAAGATCCAGCGGATAGTCGAATAGGGCGGCAAGCGGGGCACGGGGCA
>CBIHMX010000023.1:0-12170 GCA_966211115.1 uncultured Gemmatimonadaceae bacterium
ACCCCTGACGATGCGAAGCGCGAGGCCCAGCGCCGGTTCGGCGACGTGACCAACTTCCGCGACCGGCTCACGCAGATCGACCGGCAACGCGTGGGCCAGGAGAAGCGGGCGGAATGGTGGTCCGGGTTCTGGCAGGATCTTCGTTATGCATTACGAGGAACCCGCCTCCAGCCCGGCTTCGCCGCGATCATCATCATTGCCCTGGCGCTGGGCATCGGTGCCAACGTCACCATGTTCGGGATCGTGGACCGCCTGCTGTTCCGGCCTCCCGCATTCCTCATCGCGCCGGAACGGACGCACCACTTGTATTTCCAGCGTGTCGTCGACGGCAGCGTGTTCACCGGGAACAGCGCACAATACCAGCGTTTCCTCGACATCAGTGCGTCAGCGACGACGACCGAAGTCATCGCCGCGTACAGCAGTCGGCGCACCGCGGTTGGCGTCGGCGAGGAGACCCGCCAGCTCGAACTCGGCGCAATGAGCGCGTCGATGTGGCGCTTGTTCGACGCGCGACCAGTCATCGGGCGCTTCTTCACCGCCGAGGAAGACAACGACCGCACCGGTTCACGCGTCGTCGTGCTTTCCCACGGGTACTGGCAATCGAAATACGCTGGCTCCGACAGCGTGATCGGCAAGGCCATGCAGATCGGGCCGCACCCGTACACGATCATCGGCGTGGCGCCGCCCGGGTTCGCGGCGACGCAGATGCTCACGGCGAGCGCGTTCATGCCGCTGGGAACCTCCGCCCCCGACAGTTTCGGCGAGATGTGGAATCGCTATCGGACGACGTACAACATCACCTGGCTGGAAATGTTTGCGCGCGCCAGGCCCGGCCTGTCGAAGGAAGCCGTGACGGCGGACCTCAGCAACGCGTACCGGCTCAGCTACGAGAACCAGGTCAGCATCCAGCCCCGTACGACGCCCATCGCCATCGCCCAGCCACGCGTGGCGTTGTACCCGGTGTTCGAGGAACGGGGCCCGTCGCCAAGCGCCGACACGAAAGTGGCCACGTGGTTGTTCGGCGTGGCCGTGGTGGTGCTGCTCATCGCCTGCGCCAACGTCGGCAACCTCCTCCTCGGTCGCGCGCTCCGGCGCCATCGCGAGATCGCGGTACGGCTCGCGTTAGGCGTCAGTCGGGGCCGGCTCGCGCGGCAATTGCTGACAGAAAGCCTGCTGCTGGCGGTGGTCGGCGCCGCGGCCGGACTGTTCGTGGCCCAATGGGGCGGCCAGGTGCTGAGGGCGACCCTCATGCCGCAGATCGAATGGGCGAGCGCCATCGCCGACGTCCGTCTCATCCTGTTCGCCGCCGGCACGGCGATGCTGGCCGGTCTTCTCGCCGGGATCGCGCCGATCGTTCAATCGCGGCGCACCGACGTCGCCGTGGCGCTCAAGGCCGGCGCGCGCGAAGGGTACGCCCATCGCTCGCTCCTCCGGACGTCGCTACTCGTTATGCAGGCCGCGCTGTCGGTGATCCTGCTGGTCGGCGCGGGGCTGTTCGTCCGCAGCCTGCAGGGTGTGAGTGCGGTCGATCCCGGCTATGACGTCGATCGCATCGTCTGGATCGAACCGTTCCTGCGTGGAACGCAGCTCGATTCCGCGGCACGCGTCGCGTTCCAGCGCTCGCTCCGCGAACGCGCCCTCCAGCATCCCTGCGTCGAGAACCCCTCTGTGACGCTCACTGTACCTGTCAGCTCGACCTACAGCGACGACATCTACCTTCCCGGCGCCGACTCGGCGAGCCAGCTCGGCGACTTCATCATGCAGGGAGGTTCGCCGAGCTATTTCGCGACGACCGGTACGAGGATCATTCGTGGCCGGGCGTTCAACGATGCCGATCGTCACGGCGCGCCACTGGTGGCGGTCGTCAGCGAAAGCATGGCGAAGGGACTGTGGCCGAACCAGGAACCACTCGGCCAGTGCATCAAGGACGGTGAACGCACCGCCGAGTGCCGCACGGTCGTCGGCGTGGCCGAAGACGTGAAGATCGGGGCCTTCAGTGGCGAGGCTGACCTCGTGTACTACTTCCCCGAAGGACAGCTCGGAGCGCAGAACTACACGATGTTCGTCCGCGTCCGTGGGGACGCCGCCGCCGCGGTGGACGGGCTGCGCCGGGCGCTTCAGCCGGTCATGCCGGGCGCTGGCTACGTCATCGCACGGTCCCTCGATTCGGTCGTCTCGCCTTCCATGCGTTCCTGGCAGCTTGGCGCGACCATGTTTGCGACGTTCGGCGGCCTGGCGCTGTTGCTCGCGGCCCTCGGACTCTATGGCGTCATTGCTCACAGCGTCGCACAACGGACCCATGAACTCGGCGTTCGTGTGGCGCTCGGCGCACGCGCCGGCGACGTCGCCGGCCTGGTGGTACGCGAAAGCCTGCGAATCGTGAGCATGGGTGTTGCGCTCGGTGTGGTAGCCGCCATCGCGGGTGGCAAGTGGATCGCGCCCCTTCTTTTCGAAGTCTCGCCGCGTGATCCCATCGTGCTGGCGGGCGTCGTCGTTACCCTGCTCGCAGTCGCCTTGCTCGCGAGCTGGATCCCCGCGGTCCGTGCGTCGCGTGTCGATCCCGGCGTCGCCCTCCGCGCCGATTAAAGGGGTCAGGCACCTTTTCTGGAGGGCGTTGGACAGGCTTGCTCCGCAGGCCGGTCCAATCCATTGTAGGGCGCTCGCATCTCACCCTCCGAGGTCTCCATGGCCCCGCGTTTCATCGCCGCGTTCGTCTTGTCCACCAGCCTGGCGCTTCCTGCTCAGGCTCAGAATGCAACGACTGCTTCCGGTCCGGCCGCGAAAAGGCCCCTGACCATCGCCGACTACTCCCGGTGGCGGAACATCGAGGGTGCCGCGATCTCGCCGGACGGCAAATGGGTCGCGTACGCGCTCCGGCACGCGAATACGTTGCCGATCGATTCGCGTCCCGTGCTCAAGCTGCTGAACCTCGACACCAATGGCGAACTCGAGGTACCTAACGCGCACTCGCCGGAGTTCTCAGCGGATTCGCGCTGGGTCGTGTACCAGGTGGACTCGGTGCCCGGTCGCGGTGGCCGGGGCGGCGGCAACGCAACGCCGCCGCCGGCCGATTCAACCGGCGGCTCGTCAGGCGCAACGGCGTCCGGGGCACAGGGCGCAGGCCGCGCCGGAACGCCCCCAGCCGTGCCTCCGCGCATGGAACTTCGCGAGCTGGCATCGGGACGCACGCAGTCATGGCAGCGGATGCAATCCGGCGACTTCAACACCAGCGCCACACATCTCGTCATGCGCCGGCGACCGGCTGCGGGAGGAGGGGCGGGCCGGACCGGTGGGGCGCCCGCGGCATCCACCGGGCCTAACGCGCCGCGTGGCACGGATGCGGTGGTCCACGACCTCGCGTCGGGTCGCTCGCTGTTCCTTGGCTCCGTTGGCGACATCTCGTTCAACCGCCAGGGTGACCTGCTCGCGTACACGGTGGATGCGCAGGTCCGTGACGGGAACGGCCTCTTCATGCTCGACCTGCGGAGCGGCCGCACCCACGTACTCGACAACGACACCCTGCAGTACAACCGCCTCACGTGGAGCGACGACGGGAATCGTCTGGCGGTCCTGAAGGGGCGCCCGGTCGAGCGGATGCGCGAGCGCGACAACCTGCTCATCGCGCTGACCAATCTGCGGACCATGCTGGACGATCCCGAGGTCAGCCTGGCGAAACTGGTGCCCTCGGCGACGACCAGCTTCCCGAAGGGATATGTCGTCAGCGACCGTGCCCCGCTGTCGTGGAGCGAAGATGGTCGTCTGGTATTCCTGGGCATCATTCCGCAGACGCCGGCGCCAGATACCGCGCGACGACGCAGCACCGATTCCATCGCCGACGTCGACATCTGGCGGACCGATGACGAGCGGATCCAGTCGCAGCAGATGATCCAGGCCAATGCCGAACGCAACTTCACGTTCCGTCAGGCGTTCGACGTCGCCGATAGCCGGTACATCACGCTCACCGATTCCGCGATGCGCACGATCGAGTTGTCGCTCGACGGCAAGTGGGCCGTGGGTCGCGATACTCGTGCCTACGTCTCCGACTACAAACGTCCTGCGGCGGACTTCTACCGGGTGAACACCGCCACCGGCGAGCGCACGCTGATGATGAAGGGCCAGCTCACTGGTCAGTTTGCGCTGGGCCTTTCGCCGGACGGCCGGAACTATCTGTACTGGAAAGACAATCGCTTCCAGAGCTACGACCTCGAGGCTGGCGCAGCCCGGACGTTAGGCGGCGGCACGAACGGATTCGTCAACACCGAGTTCGATTATCCCGGACCCCGGCCGTCGTATGGCATCGCCGGCTACACGCCGGACGGCAGGAACGTCATCGTCCAGCAGCGATACGACCTGGTGCTGATCCCGCTCGATGGTTCGGCGGGTGCACGGAACCTGACGTCGGGCATGGGGGCCCGCCGGGAGATGCGCTTTCGTCCCGTGCGGATGGAACCGATCGACTCATCGGCGCCGCGTCGTGTGCGCGCTGGCCGCGAAATCGATGTGACGAAGCCGCTCACGCTGTCGGCGTACGGAGAATACACCAAGAAGGCCGGGTTCTATCGGCTCGAGGGGACGGAGTTGAAGGAGCTCGTCCTCGATGACGCCGCGTTCAGCACTCCGGTGCGAGCGGCGAACGCCGACCGGTTCCTCTTCACGCGCCAGACGTTCGTCGAGTTTCCCGACCTCCGCGTTTCCGACGCCACGTTTGCCGACTCGAGGAAGATCAGCGACGCGAACCCGCAGCAGGCCGAGTACATGTGGGGTCGCCGGGTGCTGTTCGACTATCGGGTTCGCGACGGCGTGCGGCTGCAGGGCATTCTGGCGCTGCCTGACGATTACCAGGCCGGCGAGAAGCGGCCGATGATCGTGAGCTTCTACGAGAAGAACTCGCAGAACCTGAATCGCTACACGCCGCCGTCGTTCGTGACCGGCATGGGCTCGATTCCGGTCGAGGCGCTGAGTCGTGGCTACATCACGATGTACGCCGACATCCATTTCCGGACCGGTTCGTCGCACAGCGACATGCTCGAGGGCGTCGAGGCGGCAACGAAGAAGGTGATCGAGCTGGGGTACGCCGACCCGAAGAAGATCGCCGTGCACGGCCACAGCTACGGCGGTGAGGGCGCGGCGTTTATCGGCACGAGGTCAAAGCTGTTTGCGGCGGTTGGTATGGGCGCCGGCGTCACTGACCTGTATTCAGACTTCAGCCAGAGCTGGGGTTGGTCGTACCAGGTGACCGGCGGTTCGGGCGCCAATGGCAACGAGTACTACATGTTCGGCCAGGGTCGATGGGGCAAATCGCCCTGGGAGGATCCGGAGTTGTATCGCTACGAGAGCGCCCTGGCCCATGCGCCTGACGCGGTGGCGCCGTTCCTGATCATGCATGGTACGTCCGACCCGACTGTTTCATTCAGCGAAGGGATGAACTTCTATAATGCGCTGCGGTTCAACGGGAAAAGGGCGGTGATGCTGGCGTATCCGGGTGAAGGCCACGGACTGCGCGGCCTTGCGAATCGGCGCGACCTGACGATCCGGTATTTCCAGTTCTTCGATCACTACCTCAAGGGTGCCCCGGCGCCGAAGTGGATGACCGACGGCGTGCCGTTCATCGTGAAGACTACGGTGCGGGGTGATCCGCGGTAAGGAACGGCATCTCGAGCAGAGGGGTTTACATGACACGAACCGCCGTCGCACTGAGCGTAACCGCCTTTGTGACGGCGGTTTTGTTACGCCAGGCTTACCACTTCCACAATTCGATCAATGACCGAGCAATTGAGGGCCGAAAGTCTGCAGGCATCCTTGACGGTGAGGAACCTCGATCGAAGCGCTGACTGGTACACTGAAGTACTCGGCTTCGAGGTCGATCGGCGTCACGAGCGGGAAGGCAAGTTGATTGCCGTTTCCCTGCGCGCGGGAGCCGTACGCATCCTGCTGACACAGGATGACGGCGCCAGGGGTTTCGAGCGCCAGAAGGGCGAAGGCATGTCTCTGCAGTTCACGACGCAACAGGACGCCGATTCACTCGCCGCCGCCATCAAGCAGAAAGGCACTGCGCTGGACACTGAGCCGGTTACGGCTCCTCATGGTGCGCGAATCTTCCGGCTTCGGGATCCTGACGGTTTCCGGCTTACCATTTCCTCGACGGGGAAAGACTGAGACTCCGCTCAGTCACCCATCCCGATCACGGAAACGTCAGAGCGCCAACCGCGCCACGTAACGGTCGTATCTCACGCGGCTGCTGGCTCGACGTGATGCACAGGCCGTTGCGAGGAGCATGGGCTTCACGCGTTTCGTGATCTCCCGGACAAGGATCCGGCGGGCGATCGTCGTTATGCGCTCGCGCGTGGACGGCGTCGCGTTCGTATCGTCGGCAACGGCGTCTCCAAGCCGGACGAACGAGAACCCCGCCTCCTCCAGCAGCCGGCGCAAGCGCTTCGTTCCCACCAGCGTGCGCTGCGGGAACGTCATGCCGTGCCACTTTGCCCACACGTCGAGCACCTGCATCGGCAGCCAGCTCAGCGCCGGGATACCCAGTTGAGGATCGCGGGTCACGCTCCAGCGGTTCGACGTCGAGATCCAGAGCCTGCCCTGCCCGTTCATCATCCGGTTCCATTCGCGCAACGCCCGCTCCTTTCGGGGCGACCGTTCCAGGACCCACTCGGCGATGACACGGTCGAACTGGCCATCCGCGAACGGCAGTGCATCCACGTTCGCGCACACGAGCCGCGCTCGTATGCCGGCCTGTTGAAGGCGGTGCCTGGCCAGCACCAGCTCGCGAAGGCTGCCATCGACTCCCACGCAAGCCGTCCAGCGCCGGGCCGCGGCTTCGAGCAGCGCCCCGGATCCGCAGCCGATGTCGAGTACGACCCGGGGGTCGGGCGAACCCTGATCCAGACCCTGCCAGTCGCCTAACAACTCATCGATGCTGCATGCTCCTGATGGGCCGGTATCCCCTTTTTCCTCGACAAACGGCACTCCCTGCGCGAACAGCGAAGCGTCTTCGCTCGCGCCATCGGCGTTCAGCGGTGCCCGGGACAGCATCTCCGCCAGCAGCCGGGCATCAGCGCGCTCGCGAGCGACGGTGATGTCCGCCTCACGAGTCGTGCGGAGATCGGGAATGCCGGCGACGATCGGATAACTATGCGGCCGGGCGGAACGTGTGCACTGCAGCTCGCCTTCCCGGACCGGGACCAGCGCCTGCCTGCAACGCGGACATCGCAGGCTCGGCCAGGGCGAAGTCGCCGCGCCTGGCGCGACGGGCCGGTTCATCGCCGGCGTGGGCGCGCCCCGCGTGAGGGGAGCGGAAGTCGCTGTGATTCCCACAGCGGATCGCATTCGATTCTCGATAACCGCGGGCATGCGCACCTACCGTTTGGACGTCAGTGGTGCCGAAGTGACCGGCACCGTGGTAGGACGTCACAAGGCCGGGAGCGTAACGGAAGCGGCCGATCCCGCGTGAACTGCCAGTGCCCCGCGACACATTCTGGTGTCGCCGGTCACCAACTGCATGACCCGGACGTCACGATGGCGGCTATTCTGCCCTGAGCGCAGTCACCGGATTGACGCTCGACGCCCGCCACGCCGGGATAACCGACGCGATCACCGCCACGACACCCAGAACGACCGCCGACAACGCGTAGGGCGCGATCGAACGGGCATCGGTGTTGAACAGCAGCGCCTGCACCGCTGTGCTGGCGAACCAGCTGGTCAGACCGCCTAACAAAAGTCCGACGCCGACGACCCCCAACCCGCCGCCGAGGACGAGCGCCATGATGCGACCGCGCTGTGCGCCGAGGGCGGACCGGATACCGAACTCGCTCGTGCGCTGCGCGACGGTAAACGACAGTACGCCGTACAGCCCGACCGCGGCGAGGAACACGGCCAGCGCCGCGAAACTCCCGAACATCGCTGTGCCAAGTCGGAGCGGCCGGTAATCGCGATCGAGAGCTTCCGAGTACCGCTTGATCTCGAGACTGGCCATGTCGGGGTGAACGTCACGGAAGATCCGCTGCAGCTCGGGCACGAGTCGTTTCGTGTCTCCCGTAGTGCGTGTTACCAGATAGGCGGACAACGAGCTGCTCAGGTCCGGCGCAGGTACGGCGACCAGGGCCGCTGGTGCCGCCTCATCGCGCAGCGAGTATTGACGCAGGTCACGTACGACACCAACCACCGTGAGGCACGGACTCGTGTCGGCGCCGACGCGCGCGCACTGACCGATCGGATCCTTCCCCGGCCATAGCTGCCGTGCGAGCGCTTCCGTCGCGATTACCGCTGATGCGCCACCGCGGACGTCGTCCTCGCTGAAGGCGCGGCCACGCAGCACCCTGAAACCGACGGTGGTCATCAGTTCAGGAGTGACGTCCCACATGACGGCGAAGCGCGCCGAGTCGAGTCCTGGTGTGTTGATCTTGCGCACCGAATTGCCCACGAGTGGTATCGATTCCGCGATGGACACGCGATCGACGCCGGCAATCGATTGCGCGCGTCGCGCGGCTTCTTCGAGCATCAACTGCCTGGTCGCTCCGCCGACCGTATCCGCCTCAAGGAAGAAGCGTGTCAGGACGAGGCGATCGAGGTCGACACCCATATCGAACTCGTACGCGCGCTGGAGACTCTGCGCGAACACGACGCCGCCAACGGTGAGGAGCACCGACAACGCGACCTGGAGCACGAGCAATCCCTGCCGTAATCGTCCCGTCGACATGACGAGCTGCGGTGCGGCGGATCGCAGCGCCTTGGCCACGTCAGCGCGCGTCATGCGAATGGCCGGCGCGATGGTTGCCAACAGCGCCACCGAAACGGCGCACGCCGCTGAGAACAGCAGCACACGGTTGTTGATCGCGCCGGTCGGCCACTGGAGGTTGGGGAACACGAGCGTTCGGAGTGCCCCGCCCGCCCAGCCTGCCACCAGCAAGGCGGCTGCCGTACCTGCCACGGCGATGATCAGTGCCTCCACTGTCATCTGGCCCACGAGCCGGCGGCGAGAAATTCCAACCGCGAGCCGCAACGCGATTTCCCGGCGACGCGCCAGCGCACGGACCAACAGCAGGTTGGCGAGGTTGGCGCAGGCCGCCAACAGCACGAGCGCCGATGCAATGACCAGTCGCGTCGAGACCTTCACCTCAGCCGGTTGCTCCGCCGGTCCCCGGCCCGGAATGATGGAGCCTAACGCTACACTCTCGTCCGCCGGCAACATTCCACGAACGTCAGGAAGCCGGCGCACCAGCAACGTCGCCTCGGCGTCCGATGCCTCTACGGTTACCCCCGGCTTGAGCCGGGCGATCGTCCGGACGCCATAACCACGCCAGTTCTTCCAATCCGTCTGGACCCTGACCGGCGCGGTCGATCCCAGCGGCAGCCACACGTCAGGTGCATCCATCTCCACACCGGTGAACTCCGGTGGCGCCACGCCGATGATGGTAAACGTCATGCCCGATGTGGTCAGGTCGGTCCCGATGACATTGGGTGCGCCGCCGAATTGGCGTTGCCAGAACGCGTGTGAAATAACTCCCGCGATCTGGGCATCGGCCCGGTCATCATCAGGCGAAAAGAACCGGCCCAGCATTGGCCGTACACCCAGCACCTTGAAGAACTCGCCGTCGACCTTCGTTTCCTTGATGCGAGGAGCATCCGGCCCGCGACCCAGCCGCACACGACTCGCCGGCATGAACGGTATCACGGCCTCGAAGCTGTTCCCCTCGCGGAGCGCGAACGCCTCACGGAACGTCGTCATATTGTAAAACGGGCGCTCCTCACTTCCGGCACGGCTTCGCTTGACGTTGACCGTGTACAGCGTGCCCACGTCGGCGATATGTGGCGGAGGGCGGAGGAGCAACCGGTCCACGACGGTGAACACCGCCGCGTTCGCACCGATGCCTAACGCCAACGACAGGATGGCGATGAAGGAGAACCCCGGCGACCGCGCCAGGAATCTCACCGCATACCGCGTGTCCTGCGCCACCGCTTCCAGCCAGCCGAGCGACCACCAGTCGCGGCTCCGCTCGCGGATCGACGTCTCGTTTCCCAATCGCAGCGCCGCCGCCCGCCGGGCGTCGATGCCCTCTCCTCCCTGATGCCGGGCTTCATCCTCGAGCAGTTCGCGATGGAACTGCAATTCATCCGCCAGATCGTTCTCGAGTGCTCGGCGATTGAAGCGCGACGAGACGCGGAACCAGAGGGTGTGCAGGAACGTCAACATGCCGGCCTCCCGGGACTCATGCGTGTTTCAACACGCAACGGATCGCTTCGGC
This sequence comes from uncultured Gemmatimonadaceae bacterium, assembly GCA_966211115.1. Lineage (GTDB taxonomy): Bacteria > Gemmatimonadota > Gemmatimonadetes > Gemmatimonadales > Gemmatimonadaceae > JABWBJ01. The sequence goes on from CBIHMX010000023.1 coordinate 10,251, forward strand.
GATGCGCTCGAAGCTCGCGACTTCCTGCCCGAGCTGCTTTCGGCCTGCGGCGGTGATGGTGTAGTAGCGGGCGCGCCGCTTCGTCGGCGTCTCGCGCCAATTGGCCTTCACCCACTTCTTCGCCAGCAATCGCTGGAGCGCCGGATACAGCGAGCCCTCTTCGATCTGCAGCACCTCGCCCGAGACCTGGCGCACGCGCTGGGCAATCGCATAGCCATGCATCGGCGTCAAGGAGATGCTGCGCAGGATGAGCATCTCCAGCGTACCGGGAAGCAGTTCGTCACGCATGTCGTGGGTCCATAGGTTATCTGTCCATAGACAGCCTATGGATACGACACGCGCTTCCGCAATAGAGTTGCCGGGCCGGCTCTGTCAGCGACGGATGCTGACGGCGATGTCGAGGCTGCGCGGCGCCAGGATGAAGTATCTGGGCGTGCCATCGCTGCTCACGTCTCCCGACGTCAACGCCCGCCGGTCCAGGACATTGCGCACGTACGCCGACAGTGTGGTCAGGCCGATGGAGTACCGGGCCCCGGCGTCGAGCACGTGGAATGCCGGACTCGTCAGCGTCGCGTCGCCGGTTGGTGCCAGGAAGCTGCGACCCTGGTACCGGCTATCGGCCGTCAGTGTGAGCTGGGCGGCGGGTCGCCAGGTCAGTTGCTGGCTGGCCAGGAACGCGGGCGAAAGAATCGGCTCCACGTCGCGGTACGCGGTGCCGGTCCCTTCGTCGACATATTCGGCGATGCGATTGCGGCTGAGCGTCATGGTCGAGCCTAACGACACTGATGGCGTCAATTCCAGCGACGCATCCAGCTCGATGCCGCGCCGGTAACTGCGGCCAACGTTGGCGCGGATGTCGTAGCCAAGAGGGGTCGTAGCGCCGGTTCTCGCGATCTCGTCACGGAACCGCATGTCGAACACCGTGAGGTTCAGTCCGAAGCGGTTCCCCGCAACCGACGCGCCGAGCTCGAGATCGTTTACATGCTCCGGACGCACTCGCGTCAGCGGAAGCAGCGCCGGCGCATCATCGGGTGTGACATCGTCTGCGCCGGCGAACAGGTCGCCGCGCGTCGGTTCACGGCCGGTCGTGCCGTACGAGGCAAAAAGGCTCAACCGCGTGGTTGCCTGCACCGTCACGCCAACTTTCGGATTCACGAAGTTCCAGCGCTGGCTCACCTCGTCGAGCCCGTACCCCGCGGTCGGCCGGTACCGGAACTCGGCGGTTCGCAGTTGCAGGTCGCCGAATAGCGTGGCCGCGCCTAACGCCAAGCTGGCCTTGGCAAAGCTGCTGGCTTCGGTCTTGAAACCCGTGTTGGAATAGCCCGGGTACTGCAGGTCCGGCCGTTCATCGAACTCGTGGTCCTTCGCGTAGGTCATCCCGTGCGCGCCGCCGTCGAACGTCAATCGCCCGCGTACGACGTGCGCCGCCGCGATCAGCCCGCCCCAGCGCGACGCCGATCGGAAACGCAGTGCGGGCCCGGGCGCGCCGGAGGGGTAATCGTAGAAACCACGAGTCGTAAACCCGTACGCGGTGAGCCCGGCCGACGCGTCCGGCGAGATCAGCCGCGTCCAGGACAGCGTCGCAAAGCTCTCGCGATATTTGTCGCCGACACCGTCGAGCGGATTCGCTCGTGGATTGACCTCGATTTCGCTGAGCGGTACCGCCGCGTAAGTCTGACCGTTCCGTTCGAGGCCCGACGTGACCGTAAGCTTTACGAAGTCTCGATCGCCGAAGTAACCCGCGCTCCCAAAGACGCTGTTGGCGGCGGACGAAGCACCGTCTCGATAACCGTCGGATCGCATGCCCGACACACGTCCATGAAAGGCAAATCGATTCGCCAGCGGCCCGCTGTTGGCCTGGAGCGTCGCGCGTGCCATGCCGAACGAACCGCCGCCCATGTCCAGCAGCATCTCGCGCGG
>CBIHMX010000024.1:0-12054 GCA_966211115.1 uncultured Gemmatimonadaceae bacterium
GTCCCGTTCCTGTTCCGAGATCGACCTGCAATACTTCACCCTTGACACCGATCTTGAGTCGCGGAGTGAAGGGAGGACCCTGCGGCCTACCCGAGCCTGGGGCAACCGTCAAGGCAAGCCCGCGATTTGATCCCCTCGGCTTCGGATCACACAGGACCGATGCTTCCACGGAAACACTCGCGGATGGTGCGAGTACCGCACGAACGCGGAACGACGGAACGGCGTCCGCGGCAGGTCGGAGGGAAGCCAGAATTTGTTCCCCGATTATTGTCCCAGTCGCCGGAGCCGCGGTGGAATGCATCGTATGAGCCCGCGGCGTCGGTCCCATCATCACACTCACCAGAACTTCGCTTGGTCCACCCGCGAACGCCGGTGGAAGTGCCGCGACCAGCGCGGCAGAATCCACCAGTGCGGCCAGCGGAGGGAACGCCTTCGAGTCCGTGAGCGGCTTGCATGTCTGAGCATTGGCGAGCGCCGGAATGGTGGACAGACCAACGGCGATACAATAGCTCGTGAACGATTTCAATCGATTCATGGCGACTCCAGGTTTGTTGACGGCGTCAGCGGCGGATATATGCCAGTCCGTTGGTTGCCACCCAAATCCGCAGCGGCGGTTGTCAGCGGCGCAGGCACACGTTGCTATGACTTCTGTAAGACCAATGTCAGGCCGACGTCATCGTTGATGCCGGTGAGCGTCATGATGTTGCCCTCTATCGAGTAGCTGAACGTGGACGTTTCCTCCGACTCCGGGTCCAACGTGATTCGCGTCGAGGTGGCCGAGTACGTTCCGGTTTCGCGGCAGTTCGCTGTCTCACAGCTCCCGAGCGTCTCATCGTGGATGTCGACGGTGTAGGTCCCCGCGGTGGCAAAGGTTACCGCAATGGACAAGCCTTCCTGGATCACCTCCATACCGAGTACCTGATAGCTCGTGACCTGCCAGCGTCCTGCGATGGCGTTGGCTTCAGGGCTGGTCGGATCGTTGTCCGAGCATGCAATCGTCAGCGGCAACATGACCGCCATCGCGAGAAGCTTGTGTCGCTGTTTCATCAGTCGCGTCAACATGGGGACCTGCCTGGAAGGAGTTTGCCGGCGCCGTGCGAGAGGAACTTTCCGTCTTTGACCGGTGCTCCTCGACTGTCCGGCGAATGGTGGACGCCAGACGATGCCACGGCCCCCGCGTGCCGGCACTCGTACAGCTGACGTAGGCGGGCCACCTTGATGACGTAGTCGGGCGAACACCTACATCGACCCTCGCCACCCGGGAAAGCGGACGAGACCCTTATGAAGTCAACTCGGCGTCACTTGGCGACCTTGGCGGTTTGTCTTCTCGAAGCTCCCAGGCGTGCCGTTAGGTGTTTCTGGTCGACACCAATATCCGCTGACTGCCGTCAAGCCGACGTCGCCTATCCGCGCCGCATCGATTCGAGCGGGTCCACGCGCGTCGCCTTACGGGAAGGGATCCATCCGGCGACCAGGATTACGGCGGCCAGCACGCCCGCGACCCCCGCCAGCACGCCTGGATCCCGCGGACTGACCCCGAACGTAACGGCGTTCAACACGCCGCCTAACGCCAACGCGCCGCCCAGCCCCGCCACGAGGCCAATCGCTGCCGGAGCAAGCCCTGACGCGAGCACCAGGAGCCGGACCTGTGCGGGCCGGGCACCCAGTGCGAGCCGCACGCCGATCTCGTGGGTTCGCTGGGTCACGCTGTACGCCACTACGCCATAGACGCCCACCGCGGCCAGCGTAAGCGCGACGGCCGCAAACGCACCGATGAGCAGCGCCATGAATTGCTCCCGCGCCCGATGACGCGCCAGCACCGCACTCATCGACTTTGGGTCGTGCACGACGAGTTCCCGGTCGACTGACGACAGGGCGACCCTCGCCTGTTCGACGACCGCGGCAATCGCCTGGCTCGACTTCACGACATAGGTGAGCGCCCAGTTCCGGTTGTTCGCGAACTGGTCGTGCGACAGGTAGACCATGTCGGCGCGCGCGCCGTTGGCCTCGTTGGCCACGTCGGCAACGACACCCGCGATCGTGAACTCGCGTCCGCCTGTCCTGAATTGGCTGCCAATCGCGGATCCATCCGGATACAACCGCTTCGCGAGCGACTCGCTGATCATGGCGACGCTGTCGGTGTCCATGCGGTCGTCAGCCGTGAACATGCGCCCCTGCCGGAGCGCGATGCCGTACGCATCGAAGTAGTCGCCGTCGACGATCCGGATTTGCGTCGGCGCGAAGCCTTCCGCGCCGACTTTCCGAAAGCCCCATTGATAGCCTCCCCCGTTGGCTGGGAGCCAGGACACAGCGCCAACCCGCTCCACGCCAGGGAGCGCGCGGAGCCGTTCCTGGTACTCGTTGTGAAGCCTGGCCCGCGCGGCACCGTCTGCATAACGAGCGCTCGGCAAGTTCACCTGGAAGGTGGTCAGTCCGTCGCTGGAAAAACCGAGGTCGACGCGCTGGCGTTCGACGAAGGACCGGAGCAGAACGCCGGCGCCGCATAACAGGATGATCGCCACCGTCACCTGGCTCGCCACCAGCACGCCGCGTCCCCGGCGCTCACGGCGGCCACCAGTGTTGCCACGTGCGCCATCCCGCAACGCATCGCTCGGGTCGACCCGCGACGCTCGCCAAGCTGGCCAGCCACCGAACAAGAGGCTGGTGACGAGCGTCAGCACGACGCCGAATACCAGGAGCCTGCCATCGAACGAAACCTCCTCGGCCCGCGCCAGGGCGTCCGGACTCACCGACAACAGCCCCCGCACCCCGAGGGACGCCAGCACGGACCCGATCACCCCGCCCATGGCCGCCACCAGCACACTTTCCGTGAGCCGCAGGACCACCAGCCGGTGCCGGGCCGCGCCTAACGCAGTGCGGACCGCGGTCTCCTGTGTCCTTGCCACGGCGCGGGAGATGAACAGGTTGGCCACGTTCAGGCAGGCGATGAGCAGCACCAGGCCGGCCGCGCCGGAGAGGATGTAGATCGCCGCCGTCGACTCACCGACGATGTCATCGTGCAGGGGCACCACGCGGATCCGCCGGTCGGTGTTGGTGTTCGGGAACTGCTCCGCCAGCCGGTGCATTAAGCCGTCGACCTCGGCCTGCGCCTGGCCGATTGAGCGCCCCGGAGCCAGGCGGGCGACCGCCGTGACATAGTGGTTATCGCGATTGTTGTAGCCGCCGTCGGTGGTGTTCTGCGCCGTCCAGGCATCGATTTCACCGGCGACCACATCGTGAAAGGTTGGTCGCATGACGCCGATGACTTCCATCGCCACACCGTCGATCCGCACCGACTGGCCGATGATCGCGGAATCGGCGCGGTAAACGCCTGACCAGAGGGCGTGGCTCAGGATCACCCGCGGCAGGTCGGGGACCTCCTCCTCGCGCAGGAATCCCCGACCCAGAAGCGGCGTGACGCGGAGCGTCGAGAAGTAATCCGCACTCACCGGCATCAGCCGGATACGCCTCGTCCCGCTCTCGCCGGCCGTGAGGTCGCCACCCACGGCTTCGTACGTGTAGCTGATACCTAACGACGAGAAGGCACGGACATCTTCACGCACGTCGACCAGGTCGGGGACCGTCAGGAAGTTGCGCTGCCCCGGCTCGTCCACCGTGGCTTCATACAGGCGAACGAGCTGCCGCGGTTCCGCGTACGGCAGCGGCGACAGCACGACCGAGTTCAGCACTGAAAACACCGCCGTATTCGCGCCGATGCCGAGTGCGAGGGTGAGGACCGCGACCGCGGTGAAGCCGGGTTGCTTGCGCAGTGTGCGAAGCGCGAAGCGAACGTCCTGTCCAATCGAGCGCATGCGATGTCCTGGAGGCTGGAGATCGGGGTGAGTGACCGAAGACCGGTGCTGCAGGTGAACGGCGGGCAGGTTGCGGGCGAGACCGGCCAGCGATCGAACGACGAATTTTTCGCGATCGCTCGTCCCGTCGGCGACGACGTGCTCGTACTGCTCTGTCCAGATCGCGATGACTTCATCGCCGAATCGCTCGCGCCACGCCCGAGGGTACAGGCGCAGGATCGCGCGCATCAGCCGGAGACCGATCCTCACCGGCGTGCTCCGAGCAGTTCGATCGCCGGTTGACTCGTGAGCAACGCCCGCAGCCGGGCCGCTTCCGCCCGCGCCACATCGCGTCCGAGTTCCGTGGCCAGGTAGTATCTCCGGACCCTCTTGTCCGCCGGCGCGTCGTCAGGCGCCTTCACTTCGCGGATCAGCCGCTGGTCCAGCATGCGGCTGATGATGCGGTACAACGTGCCGACGTCGAGCTGGGGCTGATCAGGAAATAGTTCGCCCGACGCCTGAATGAGCCCGTATCCGTGGAGCCGGCGCGTGGCGACCAGCGTCAGGACCTGGAAGTCCAGCGACGCCAGTGGAAGAAATCGTTTGGCGGCAGTTTTGTCGGACATGGCGTTCATATCAGTAGTCTACTGATATCGGACACCGCCCATGGCGGGATGGTTGCTGTCTGCGCCGTGGCCCCGTGTTCGCCGGGGTGAGCGTGATTCCCGGGCCCGCGACTGGGCTCCAGCGGTGGCGAGGCGCGTGAGCACGGCCCACATTCTCCCCATTCCGTATTCCCTCACGAAATGATGAAGACCACGACGTTGCTCATCGGGGCCGCCCTGTCCCTCCCCCTCTCCGCCTCGGCCCAGTCACGGCCGGCGCGATTTGATCTCTCCATCCAGAACATCATGCGCGGCCCGGAACTGTACGGCCGCCCACCGCAGAATCCGCGATTCACGCCGGACGGCGCCTGGATCTACTTCAACTGGCTCCCACCCGGCACCGACTGGCGCGAAAGCAGCAAGCCGTATCGCGTCCGAGCGCAGCAGGGAGCGACGCCGGAGCTTGTCACCGACGCGCACATGGACTCCGTCGGTCCGTCACTCGCCCAGGGGGCGCTCTCCCGGGACGGGGCACATCGCGCGGTTTCGTACAACGGAGACCTGTACCTCGTCGACATCCGCTCGGGCTCGACCCGGCGCCTGACCGACACGCCGCCGATCACGGAAAGCAATCCGTCGTTCGCCGCCGACGGCCGCCGGCTTTATTTCCTGCGCGACGGGCAGAACGTGATGTCGCTCGACCTCGATTCGCCGCTCATCCGGCAGGTCACCGACATCCGTTCCGGACCGGCTCCCGCCGACGCGCGAACCGCCGCCGGCCAGCGATCCTCACTCGAGACGCAACAGCAACAACTGTTCGGCGTCGTCCGCGACCGGATGCGCGAGGACTCGATCGACCGCGCCGAACGGCAATGGCGCGAAGGACGGCGGGTGCGGACGCTCTACCTGAAGCCTAACGAGCGAGTCACCGGCATGAGCGTGTCGCCGGCCGGCAACGCCCTCATCCTCACCACGACCATCCAGGCGCAGGGCACGCGGCAGACCATCGTGCCCAACTGGATCACGTCAAACGGCTACACCGAAGACCTCACCGTCCGCACCAAGGTCGGTGATGTCCAGAACGGCGGCCGCGCCGCGTTCATGTCCCTCCCTTCGGGTGAGGTTCACTGGCTGAAGACGATCCCGCGCGACTCCGCCGAGACGCCATCCATCACCGCGGTACTTGGCTGGAACGATGCCGGAACCCAGGCCCTGCTGTTCGCGGAGCGAAAGGATTTCAAGGAGCGGTATCTCCACCGGGTGGATGCCACCGGCGGCCGCCTGACGACCATCGACGTGCTGAAGGACTCGGCGTGGGTCGGCGGGCCGTGTTATCCCTGCGGCGGCTTCATCCCCGGGAGCGACAAGGTCTGGCTGGTCAGTGAAGCCGACGGCTATGCGCACCTGTACACCATGAACCCGGACGGATCCGGCCGGCAGCAGCTCACGAAGGGGGAGTGGGAAGTCGAGGACGTCGAGATCTCGAACGACCGCAAGTACTTCGAACTGCACACCAGCGAGGCCTCGCCGTTCGAGCGCCATTTCTACCGGATGCCGGTGGCCGGCGGCACCGCCGAGCGCATAACGACGACGGTTGGCGGGCATACGGCCGTGGTGTCGCCCGACGGACGCCTGATCGCCGACGTGTATTCGCAGTCGAACCGTCCGCCGGAACTGTTCGTTGGACCGTACCGGCCGGGCACGACGCTCAGCCAGCTGACCACTTCACCGACCGCGGAGTGGTTGAGTTACAAGTGGCTCAAGCCCGAGATCATACGATTCACGGCGTCGGACGGCGTGCAGGTGCCGGCGCGCATCTATCGTCCCCGGGACGTGGGGGCGAGGCCTAACGGTGCGGCGGTGATCTTCGTGCATGGCGCCGGTTACCTGCACAACGTGCACAATTTCTGGTCGACCTATTCGCGCGAGTACATGTTCAATCATTTCCTCGCGTCGAAGGGGTACACGGTACTGGACATCGACTATCGCGGGTCGGCGGGATACGGACGCGATTGGCGGACCGCGATTTATCGATGGATGGGCGGCCGCGACCTGCAGGACCACGTCGACGGATCGCGATACCTGCAGCGGCAGTTCGGGATCAATCCGGAACGCATCGGGCTCTACGGCGGGAGCTACGGCGGCTTCATCACGCTGTTGGCGTTGTTCACCGCGCCGAAGGACTTCGGCGCCGGGGCAGCATTGCGTTCGGTGACTGACTGGGCCCACTACAACCATGGCTACACGGGCCGGATCCTGAACCTGCCGCAGGATGACACGCTGTCCTTTCGTCGTTCATCCCCGATCTATTTCGCCGAGGGGCTCGAGGATCCGCTCGTTATGCTGCACGGGATGGTGGACACGAACGTCCACTACCAGGACATCGTCCGCCTCACCCAGCGCCTGATCGAGCTCGGCAAGACCAACTGGGAGCTGGCGTCCTATCCGGTCGAGAGTCACGGATTCACGAGGCCCGATTCCTGGACTGACGAATATCGCCGGATCTTCGATATCTTTGAACGCAGTCTGAAACCGGGCGCCAAACGCTGATCCATCACCCAGGCCCCACGCTCATGAAGTCCAATGGCCCTCCACTCGACGCGTCGCACTTCAGCCTCGCTGACCAGGTGCGCAAGATCGGCAACGTGATGAGGACGATCATCGGCGTGCCCGATTACGATCGTTATGTCCAGCACGCGAGGACTTGCCACCCTGACCAGCCGCTGATGTCGCGCGAGGAATTCGCGAAGAACCGGATGGATGCGCGGTACAACCAGCCGGGCAATCGCTGCTGCTAGCCCCGGAACCAAACGGCCCGTGCCACTCATGTGTCTCAGGAGAACCATGCGACTCCTGAGACACTTTTCTTTCGCAGTGGCGATCGTCCTGAACGCGTGCGCCGGCGAGGAGAATGGAAACGCCGGTGCCGGTGCCCGGGTCGACACGCTTCCCGGCGGAATCCCGCGAATCATCGCCAGCAGTCCGGCCGACTCCGGTCGCTGGCACCTGGCCGTGGCGCGTAACATCCAGCCACCGGAACTGGATTCCGCGGAGCTGGGCAACCCCCGCGACATCGCGCTCGCCGACGACGGTACGCTGTTCGTGTCGGACGCCAACCCGACCGTCATCAAGGTGTTCGACCGGAACGGGCAACTGATCCGGTTGCTCGGACGCGAAGGCGAAGGACCGGGCGAATTTCGCGAGCCGTACATTGCCGTCGCCGGCGATACCCTGATCGCCCAGGATCCGGCCATCGGCCGGGCCACCTCATTCAACTGGCGCACCGGGCAGATGCTCACCGAGCGGCGCACCGCCTGCTGCTACTTCGGGTCGATCGGCATCGACGCATCGAACCGCGCGGCGGTTCGCATGATGACGCAGCCGGACTCCACGCTGCCTAACGTGCAGGCCTTCGTGCGGTTCCAGGCCAGCGGTACGGCCGCCGATACGGTCCGCATCCCTTCTGGCAGCAGGAAGGCGTCGACACCACAATGGGTCCTGCGCAGGGGCAACCAGGTATTCATGACGCTGCTCGTTCCCTATCAGCCGCGCGCATTTCATGTCGTCGACCCGGGCGGGTCCTTCCTGACGGCGTTCTCGTCCGATTACTCCCTTGTCCGAACGACCACCGGGCTGGATTCCACCGCCGTGTTCGGGCGAATCCGGACGTCGATCCCGATCTCCGCAGACGAGAAGTCGAGGATTGCCGAGCGGCGGGTGGAGGAGGTGTTCCGGGACAACGAACAGGAAATCTCGAAGTCCACGATCCGCGCGGGATTCGATCCGTCACTTATTCCCGATGCGCGGCCGGCGTTCGAGGGCGTGTGGGTAGATCGGGCGGCGAGAACCTGGGTGCAGGTCGGAACCCGGGATACGAGCGTCGTTCAACTCGACCTGTTCGACCGTGACGGACGCTGGTTGGACGCGATCACCGTGCCGGCCGCAAGTTGGCTCAGGAGTCCGTACCGTCCGGCGGCGTTTGCCAGTGAGGAAATCGCCGTGGCGATCGAAGGCGAAGATGGCCGCCCGCTGGTTCGCATCTTCCGGGTCGAACGTCGATAGAGAACTTCTCCCCCCGGCGCCAGCACTCATGTGTGGCACCGGGGGACTCAGGCCTCGTTACGGACAGTCGACGTCAGGATTGAACGGCGCGAACAGTCCCGCCGGATTCGTCTTTCCGAGCCAGACGTGCAGGCTCCAGTGCGGCGCCGGAACGGGCGTGCCACCGACATCAAACGGCTGCCCGTCAAACGTCGGTGCCGCCTGACCAGCATCGATCACGATGTACTCGACGGCCACCATCTTCAGCTTGCCGTGCTTGTCCGGCGCGTACAGGATCACTTCAGGATTGAGCGCATCGAACACCGGGTCGACGTTGCCCATCTTCAACCAGTGGTGGCCCATTCCGCCCAGTGTCGGGTCCTCGACACAGAATGGATCGGCTGCATAGCCGGCCTTCTCCGCCTGCTCCGTGGAATGGAAACGCGCCGAGACTGAGTGGACTTCCTTCAGCAGGGCTTCGCCAGCGCCCCCGATGGGTGACCTGGCGGCGAGCGCGTGATGGTCGTGCTGGTTGAGTACCGCAACCGGCTCGGTGCCGCCGTCGGCGTTACATGCCGAAAGCGAAAGACCAATGACAAGGCCTCCCGCGAACGTCCGGCGGAAATTTCTGACCTGTGGCATACCGCTCCCTTGTTCGAAACGTGAAATCGCCCGCGCGTGAAGCAATTCGAACGAAGCCTCCTTGGCAAGCGGACGGGAGGATGGACGTCAGCCGGCTCGGGTGATCCATCGGAAAAACGGCGCTCCCTTCGCCGGGAACGAACGGCTCTCGTGGATGTACCTGCCTGCCCTGCCAGCCCCCCCTCTCTGGCGCTTTTCAAGCGCCCTGTGAGATTTCGGGTACCAGTTACACCCTTTCGCTCCCAGGAGCAGACACTTTATGCGACGGAACGCTTTGGTCGTAGGCGCACTCTCTCTTGTCCTCGCGGCCACGACCGCGATGGCGCAGCAGCCAAGTTTTGCTGGTTCGTGGACGCTTGTCCCGGATCCTAACGCGACCGGCGGTCGCGGTGGCGGTCGTGGCGGAGCACTCCTCGGCCAGGCAGCAACGGTGACCCAGGACGCCAAGACTCTCACCATCACGCGCACGACGCAGAATGGTGAGGTCAAGTTGGTCTACAATCTCGACGGCTCCGACAGCAAGAACATGGTCATGGGCCGCGGCGGTCAGACCGAGCAGGTTTCGAAGGCGAGCTGGGATGGCGCCAAGCTCGTGATCAGCACCACGCTTGCCATGGGCGAGAACACCGTCACGCGCACGCAGACGCTGGCACTCGACGAATCGGGTCAGCTGGTCGTGACCACGACCGGCCCGGGTCGCGGTGGCGAACAGATGACGAACACGCAGACCTACAAGAAAGGCTGATCGGCCGAACACGATTGACCCGGGAGGTTCGCCTCCCGGGTTTTTCTTTTTCCAGGCGGGACGTCGGGATCAAATTCCGACTCCAGAAGCGCTCATTTCCACTGGCGATTCGGACCAGACGCTGCGAGATTCGTCGCGCACGAAAATCAAATCCTGACCAGGATCTCGTTGCGCACATTTCGGGGCCCGCATGGTGCGGGACAGGTCGTTCGAAACGTCACGCTCCTTGGCGCTCTGACGTTCAACGGGTGGCACGCCGGTGCCGCTGCACCCGCATCAGCCGCCGAACTTTCGCTCCCACCGGTGTTGCGGAATGGCTCGACGGCACGCGGCACCGTTGAAGTCACGATCACCGCGGCTGTCGCGCGCCTTACGCTGAAGCCCGGGACGACGACCGAGGTCATGGCGTATAACGGCTCTGTCCCCGGACCGACGCTCGAGGCCAACGAAGGCGATCGCGTCATTATTCACTTCCGCAACGACCTGCCCGAACCGACCACGGTGCACTGGCACGGGATTCACCTGCCGGCGGGTCAGGACGGTAGTCCGTTCGATCCGGTGCCCGCCGGCGGCCGTCGCGACTACACGTTCACGCTCGCCAAGGGCAGCGCCGGCACGTACTGGTATCACCCGCACCTGCATCACCGGACGGGTTATCAGGTTGCAAAAGGACTCGTCGGCGCGATCATCGTCCGCGACCCTGCTGATCCCCTGCCGAAGTCCCTGACCGAGCGACTGCTCGTGCTCACCGACAACCGGTTTGCGGCAGACGGGTCGATCGACCTTCCCGATCCCCGCTCGGCGGCCGGCCGGATCGATGAGGAAAACGGACGGGAGGGCGACGTCCTGTTCGTGAACGGGCAGGTCTTGCCGTCGATCTCCATCCGCCCGGGAGAAGTACAGCGGTGGCGTGTGATCAACGCGTCCGCGGCCCGTGTCTACCGGCTCGCGATTCCCGGCCAGACGTTCCTGTACGTCGGCACCGGCGGCGGCCTGTTCGAGAAACCGGTCGAGGTATCGGAACTGCTGCTCGCCAATTCCGAGCGCGCCGAGTTGCTCGTGCGTGGCTCGGGCGCGCCGGGAAGTCGCAGCTCGCTGCAATCGCTGGCCTATAACCGATACATCCCGCAGACGCGCCCGAAAGACTGGAACCGGTCGCGTGACCTGTTGTCGCTGCGGGTCGGCGGCGCTCCGGCCCCGCCGGTCAGCATTCCCGCCACGTTGCGGCGCATAACGCCGCTGGATACCGCGACCGCCACCGCACGGAGGACGGTGACGTTTACGCAGGGGATGATCAACAACCGGCACTTCGACATGTCGCGGGTCGACTACACGACACGGCTCGGCACCACCGAGATCTGGACGGTGGAGAACCTCGTCGGGATGGATCATCCATTTCACCTGCACGGATTCCAGTTCCAGGTCATCGAGCGTGGCGGGAGACCCGAGCCGTTCCGCAGCTGGAAGGATGCCGTCAACGTGCCGAAGCAGTCGACGGTGAAGTTCATCGTCCGGTTCGATGACTTTGCCGGCAAGTGGATGTTTCACTGCCACATCCTCAATCACGAGGACCAGGGCATGATGGGGATACTCGAAGTCAAACCTTGAACGCGAGGATACGATGAAGCGACACGCTGCAGTTCCGGCGCTGTTCGCGGTAACGCTGGCGTTAGGCTGCCAGATGGCGGCATCGGATGTGGAGGCCTCGGGAAATGGCGGCGGACCGATGCTCGCAACCGCGATGGACACCATTCAGTTCGGTCGCACGCTTGTGATCAGCCACGGCTGCGGCGACTGCCATGGCGGCGGCGACAACCCTGCCGCACCGATGTGGCTCATGGGCTTCAGGGAAGGCACAGAAGACACCTTGTTCTGGCCGGCCAAGGTGCCAACGCCTGGCGGGGTGATGTTGACGCGGCCGCGCAACCTGACGCCTGACAATGAGACGGGAACTGGCCGGTTTACCGAGCGCCAGATCTTCAATGCACTCCGCTACGGCCTCCGGCCCGGAGAGACGCCGGACGTCGACATTACCTCCTCCACGCCGGGGCAGGGAAATTTCCCGGAAGCGCCCAAGTATCTCGCGCCCCCCATGCCGTGGGTCGCATTCCGCCACATGCCTGACGTCGAGATCCGGGCGATCGCGGCGTACGTGAAGCGAGGTGTGAAGCCACAAACGAATCGCGTCGAACCGAGCGACGGTCCCCCCGACTTCTGGGCCGGCCTGTAC
>CBIHMX010000025.1:0-12021 GCA_966211115.1 uncultured Gemmatimonadaceae bacterium
ACGGTGACCCACGCCGTGCCAACGCGGATCGCGTTGTACAAGGGCTCACCGGGCAACATGGACCAGGGGTGGACGGAATGGCTGCTCGACACGCACGGCTACAAGTACACGCTCATCGGGCCTGACGACCTGCGTGATACTGCACTCGGCGCCCGCTTCGACGCGATCCTGATGGCGTCGCAGAGCCTGACGAGTGCCGGTCGCGGGGGCCGGGGAGGTGGTGGCGGTGGAACGGGCGGTCGCGGCGGCGGCACACCCGCCCCAGTCAGCGCGGAAGACAGCGCGCGCATCGCCGGCATCGACGCATTCGTCCGCGGCGGCGGCACCGTGGTGTCATGGAATCAGGGTACGGCGTCGCTGATCTCGTCGCTGCAGTTGCCGGTGCGCAACGTCGTCGCCGGCGTTCCAAGGCAGGAGTATTTCACCGGCGTGTCGGTCATGCGAGCGATCGTCGACACGACGCATCCGGTGATGGCCGGGATGCCCACTGAAGCGGATATCGTGGTGAGCGGGAGCCCGGTGTTCACGACGTTGCCCGGTTTCGAAGGCGCGGTGCTGGCGAAGTATCCTCTCGAGGGCTCGCCGCTCCGCTCCGGCTTCCTCCACGGCGAGGAGAAGATGCGCGGGATGGCCGCGGCTATCGACGTGACGCGAGGGAATGGCCACATCGTCCTGATCGCATTCCAGCCGCAGTGGCGCGGTCAGCCTCAAGGCACCTTCCGCGTGATATTCAACTCATTGTTCTATTCACGAGCAGTTTCCGCCGGCTCGGCCGGGGCGTCAGGCTTCTGGAGTCCGCCGACAGTACCATAAGTTTTCGCGGGTACGTCAACGATTTGATTGGGTACGTCAACGATTTGCTTGGGTAAGTCAACGATTTGCTTGGGTAAGTCAACGATTTGCGCGGGTAAGTCAACTTATTGAACGGCAAGTCATCGCGGATTTGGCGAATTCTCGCGAATAATTCGCGTGAATCCGCCTGATCAGCGGTGACTCGTTGTTCAGTCAGTTGAACTATCTGTGTTCATCGAGATCTGTAAGTCATCGCTGTTTTTGCTGGCTCTCGCGAATGATTCGCGTAAATCCGCCTGATCAGCGATGACTCGTAGTTCAGTCGGTTGACCTATCCGTGTTCATCGTTGACCAATCCGTGTTCATCGTAGCTCAGGGTTCCGAGGACTGATCCTCGCGAAGAACGCCTTGAACTCCGCTTCATCATCGGCGAGTGAGTCAGTGGGGTAGCGCATCGGCCCGATGACTGCTGCCCGGCGCTTGAAGTCCAGCCCGACCGGCACGATCGGCACACCTGCCGCGCGCGCGATGTGCCAGTAGCCGCTCTTCCATGCATCGACCTTCTTGCGCGTCCCCTCCGGCGTGATGGCGAGGACCAGCGTCTCCCGGCGCGCGAACTCCGCCGCCACCTGCGACACCACGTTATGCGACGCGCTCCGCACCACCGGGATTCCGCCTAACGATTTGAGCCAGGCACCGAACGGGCCGACGAAGATCGTGTGCTTGGCCAGGAACCCGGCGTCGAGGTCGAGCGCCAGGTCGCACATCAGTCCGGCGAAGAAGTCCCAGTTCGAGGTGTGCGGCGCCACGATGATCAGGAACTTCGGCAGGTCGGGGAATGCCCCCTCGATCCGCCACCGCGTGAGCCGCATCGCAAGGGCACCGATGCGACGCAGTACCCCGCGGCGGCGGCGCGGAACGTCAGGCGGAAGGACCGGCACCCGGGGCGCCATAACAGTGCTCAGTCGCGGACCGGCCGGAAGAAGTAGTCCCACGCCAGCCAGAGCAGTCGTGACACCGGAAAGAAGAGGAGCGGCATCAGAACCGCGAGGGCGGCCCCGCCCCATTGCAGCAACGTCCAGGGAACGTCGGGCCACGATGCCACGGTCACTGCGATCAGTATCCCCGTCACGATCAATTCGGCCGCGACCAGGTTGACCGCGTAGCCTCCGATCCAGAAGTCAGGCTCGCCACGATCGAGTGCGAAGCCGCAGTAGGGACAGACAGGCTTCGTGGTCCACCAGGACTTGAAGAGCGACCGTCCTCCCCCACGGCCGCAGTGAGGACAGCGCAGTGTGAGCGCGCGCCACGTCAGGAGGAGAAGGCTGCGGGAGGCCAAGCGGACCGGCGAGTGGGGAGTAGTTTGCTTACCTGTAACAGTAGCAGTATGCAGGAGCCGCCCTGATACCAGTACCACTAACCACTAACCACTTGTCCTACTCCTACCGTCCAATCTCCACCCTCTGCAAGTATCGGAGGTCGTCTTCGTCGGTGCGGGTCGTGTACACGACGCCCTGACCGACCGCTACCAGCGTCGTCTTCGCCGGCAGGCGCCAGCTGGCGACCAGCTTCCCGCCCTGGTCGATCACGTCCCACTGCTCCCGCCCGATACGGATCGGGGTCGAGCGCTTCACCCACAACCGGCCGTCCGCACCAGCCAGCGCGCCTAACGGCGCCACCGGCGGATAATTCGCCGGCCATGACGCCGGTGGCAGCAGCTCGAAGTCCATCGTCATGCCGGCCGGCATCATCTTCTGCGCTGCCTTCCCCTGCTCCTGCATCACGCGGCGCGCTTCGTCCATCTCGGCCTTCTGGTCCGCGGCCGTCACCCTGATCGGGCTGTAGGCGATCCGGGTCGGCGCGCTCTTCTTTCCGTCCGGCGCAATGAACTCCACCGAATAGTTCGCTCCGCGCACGATCGCGATACGCCCGTCAGGAAAGACGGTCCAAGGATCGGACGCGACGAGGCCCG
The DNA here is from genome assembly GCA_966211115.1 of uncultured Gemmatimonadaceae bacterium. GTDB lineage: Bacteria > Gemmatimonadota > Gemmatimonadetes > Gemmatimonadales > Gemmatimonadaceae > JABWBJ01. The sequence goes on from CBIHMX010000025.1 coordinate 2,765, forward strand.
GATAGGCCATCGTGTACTTCATCGCCGTGCCGTTCATCTTGATGTCCGGCTTTCCACTGATCGGAAACCTGACGCGCGCCAGTTCCGCGCGCGGGACCTTGCCGCGCGGGTCGATCTTCACGACACCGACCGAATCGGGCAGCGAGATCTGCGCGTCCGTGCCGCCCGCGCCACCGCGCCCTACCTGGATCGCCATTGCGCTGGCATACACCTGTCCCTTGCGATCGGTGAAGAAGGGCGCACTCGTTGCCGTCATCGTCGACTGATCGAACATGATCATCGGGATCGACGTTCCCGCCGTCAGATCTGGATTGAACGCGACGAGGCGTTGCTGGGCGGCGTCGAGGATCCAGATCGTGTCGCCCGCCAACCGGAACAACCCCGTCGGCACGCGATATTCGCCAGGTCCGCTCCCCTGGCGGCCGATCGCAGTCTTCGATCCCTGCGCAAAGTCGACCATCGCCAGCTCCAGCTCGATGCCATCGAGAGCAAGGACCTGGCCGGGCTTGATCTCGATAGCCGTCGTCACGAGCGAAAACGGATCCTCAATCTCCCGGGAAGGCTTCGGCAGGTCGCGCACAGCGACCGCCTGGGCGAACGCGGGAGCCGAAACGAACATCGCGATCAACGCCGTGGTGCGAGCAGTGCGAACGAAGAGGACAGACACGATGATTCCTGCGTTTTTGGGGGGATTGTCCAGCTCACGAATACTACGGCGTCAGCCCGTCGCTGTTTCCCCGTTCTCGATATTTGCGTGAGCACTGCGCTGAACAAGCCAACTCTGCCTTCAGATGCGGAAATGCTTGTCATGAACCATGTTAGGCCATGGACCTGTCCGGGCTGAACGTGATCGTCGCTGGCGCAGCCACCGCTGGATGTTCGGCGGCGCTGTTCCTCGCCCGTGGCGGTGCGGAGGTCACGCTGGTCGAACGGATCGCGGAGCCAACAGCCATCGGTGCCGGTATCGCGATCGCCGAAAACGGCATCGCGGTGCTCGACTCGTTAGGCCTCGGCCCCGCCCTGGCTGCCGGCAGGCCAGTCATTGGGGCCAGGATCGTCGACGCCGGCGGACGGACGCTACTGGCACCCCGCGGTACGTCACCACGCGCCGTCATGATCCGCCGGTCGACACTCCAGGCGATGCTGCTCGGTGCCGTGTCGAAGGAAACCCGCATCCACTGCCGCTTCGGCACTGAACTCACGGCCGCCACAACGACGGGGCAGGTCACGCTCGACGGCCGTGAGTCGATGAAGTTCGACCTGGTGGTCGGCGCCGACGGGGTCCATTCACGCGTCCGCGATGGCGGGAACTTCGACGTCACGATCCGCCGCGGCATTCGCTATGTGCGCATGCTCGTCCCCGGCGACGTATCGACCGGGACCGAAGCCTGGACCCCCGCCGGGCTGTTCGGGTCGTTCGCCGTTGACGGTGGCACATACGCCTTCGCGTCGTGCGGCACCGCGGAGTGCCGGACAGCACTCGAGCGACGTGACCTCGACGGCTTTCGCTCCACCTGGAAGCAGGCCTATCCGCCATCGGCGCGCGTGTTCGCGGGACTCTCCTCCTTCGATGAACTTCTGCAGAACGAGGTCGTGAAAATCGATTGCCAGCGCTGGTTCGACGGTCGACTGGTCCTTATCGGCGATGCAGTCCACGCCATGGCGCCCAACCTCGGCCAGGGCGCCAACAGCGCGCTCGTCGATGCCTCCGTGCTCTACCAGGAGCTGGCGCGTGCGCCATCACTGCCTGAGGCCCTCGCGGCCTGGCAGCGGCGGCGACAACCAGCCGTTCGCCGCGTCGCCCGCGCCTCTGCGTCGTTAGGTGCGCTGGCCGAGGTCACGAATCCGGTGGGTCGGTTGATGCGCGACCGGCTGCTGTTGCCGGTGGCCTCGCTGTTCGCCTCGAACCGGGCCACGGCGCAATTGCTGCAGGAATCTCCGGATGCACTGCGCGCGGTCAGGTCCTGACGGATGTCGGTCCACCTGGCGATCGCGAAGTCTGCGGCTGACGTGGAGCTGGTCCGTGTACTCTTTCGCGAGTATGCGGATTCGTTAGGTGTCGACCTCGGATACCAGGACTTCGACACGGAGCTCCGTGACCTGCCGGGAGATTATGCGCCGCCGGCGGGCCTGCTGTTGCTCGCCTGGAATGGAGCGCATGCCGCCGGGTGCGTCGGCGTGCGGCGACTGGAGGACGGAGTGGCAGAGATGAAACGCCTCTACGTCCGCCCCCCCGCGCGCGGGCTCGGGCTTGGCAGGTCCCTTGCTGAGGCGGCTCTCGAGTTTGCGCGACGCCTTGGCTATGAGCGTATGCGACTCGACACGCTGCCGCAGATGGGGCGGGCGCAGGAGCTGTACCGCCAGCTTGGCTTCGTGGCGATCGACGCCTATCGATTCAGTCCGGTTGCCGGAACGGTATTCATGGAAAAGGTCTTCAGGGAGACAAGCACGTGAAACCTGTCGTGGGTCAGAAGGCGTCCCGAACGATGACCGTCACCGCCGAGCATGTGCGCATATACGCGCAGTTGACTGGCGATTACAACCCGCTGCATTTCGACGAGGCATTTGCGGCTCGCACGAAATTCGGCAGGCTCGTCGCCCAGGGCGGCCTGACGACCGGCATCCTGCACGCGCTCGTCGCGATGGACATGCCCGGTCCGGGCACGGTGTTCCTCAGCCAGGACTGGAAGTTCACGGCGCCTGTGTACATCGGGGACACGATCATTGCCGACGCGGAAGTGCTCAGTGTCCACGCGACCAAGCCCGTTTGCCAGATCCGTTTCGTCGTCAGGCGCACGGAAGGCGAAGTCGTACTCGAGGGCGAAGCCTGGTGCTACACCTTCGCCTGAAAGCGGGGTCAGACGCCGTTTTGAGAAAACGGGGTCAGACGCCGTTTTTGCTGTTTCCGTATTGAACGGTATTGCGGATAACCAGTCGCGGACGCACGGCTTGGCACCCGTCATGTGCCCTTCACATCCGCGCGGTATGGCACATCCGGATGGAGGCGTAGCTTCGGGCTCGACCCTCCAGGAACGACAACAATGCTTGCCCGCCAACTCGCGTTGACCGCGATCGCCGCCACACAGCTCGTTGCTCAGGACTCGGCGCCACCCAGGCGTGCCCACCACAGCCTCGTGTACGACGAGGCGGGCAAGCGAGTCCTGCTTTGGGGTGGTAGCTCGCCTTACGCGAACGGCGACTGCTGCGAGTTCTTCAACGATCTCTGGGCGTTCGACGGAACCCGCTGGACCTCGCTCGGCGAGACGGGAACCCGTGTATCCGGCGTCGGACTTGCCTACGACACGCGCGCCAAGCGGGTGGTGGCATTTGGCGGCTACGTGCCTGGTACCACGGGCGGTGTCTCGTTAGGCGACGTCAGGATCCTCGAGAACACGACCTGGGTATCACGAGGCCGGCATCCCGAGATTATCGCTGCCGAGCCCGGGTTCGTGTTTGACTCGGCACGAAACCGGTTCGTGACCTTTGGCGGCGCCGGCGGGCGCGGCGCGGCGCATGGCACACTCTGGGAATGGGACGGCAGTACCTGGAATCGATCGCCAGCCACCGGACCGGCGGCGCGGCAGGGCCACGTGATGGTTTTCGATGCGACGCGAAACCGCCTCGTCGTCTTTGGGGGCATGGGCAACATCAGTCAGGGCCAGCCTCCGCAGCAGTTCAACGACACCTGGGAGTTCGACGGTCAGACCTGGAAGCAGTTCACGGTCCCTGGTCCGTCGGCGCGCGCGGCAGCCGGGGCGGCGTTCGACTCGAAACGCGGCCTGGTGGTGATGTTCGGCGGCATGAGCGGCGGCAGCATGCTGGGTGACACCTGGGCGTGGAACGGAACCGCGTGGCGCCAGCTCTCCGACACCGGTCCCGAGGCCCGCGCCATGGGCTACCTGGCGTACGACAGCCACCGCGATCGCATCGTGTTGTTCGGCGGCCGGAAGGGCTGGCCTAACGACTTGAACGACACGTGGGAGTGGGACGGGTCGAGCTGGAAGCAGGTATCAGCGCGCTGACACTGGTAGAGGTCCGCTTTCCGCACACGCCGGAACGCGCCAAACAGCGCGCCCCGACAGTCTTGACGCCACGATCGACCTCTATGCTCGCACCAGTTTCCGATACTTGATCCGGTGCGGCTGGTCGGCGTCGGATCCCTTCCGTCGCTTCAGGTCCTCGATGTAACCCTGATAGTTGCCTTCGTACCAGACCACTTCGCTGTCGCCCTCGAAGGCGAGGATGTGCGTCGCGACGCGATCGAGGAACCAGCGGTCGTGCGAAATGATCACCGCGCACCCGGCAAAATCGAGCAGCGCCACTTCCAGCGCGCGCAACGTATCGACGTCGAGGTCGTTGGTCGGCTCGTCGAGGAGCAGCAGGTTACCGCCCGTCATGACCGTTTTGGCCAGATGCAGCCGGTTTCGCTCACCGCCTGACAGGTTGGCGACGAGCTTCTGCTGGTCCGCGCCACGGAACCCGAATCCGGAGACGTACGCGCGCGAATTGATCTCCTTTTTCCCAACCGGGATCGAGTCGCGTCCACCCGAGATCTCGTCCCAGACCGTGCGCGCCCCGTCGAGCAGACGGTTCTGGTCCGCGTAGGCGATCACGACGGTTTCGCCAATGCGCAGGGATCCCGCGTCGGGCTTCTCGGTTCCATTGATCATCCGGAACAGCGTCGTCTTGCCGGCGCCGTTAGGCCCGATGATCCCCACGATCCCGCCGCGCGGCAGCGAGAACGAGAGGTTGTCGAACAGCAAACGATCGCCAAAGCCTTTCTTCAGCTTGTCGGCGATCACGACGTCATTCCCGAGACGCGGTGCCGGCGGGATGACGATTTCGTTCTGCGCGATGGTCTCGAACTGCTGCTCGCTCGCCATTTCCTCGTACTTCTGGATACGCGCCTTGTTCTTGGCCTGACGAGCGCGCGGTGCCATGCGCACCCACTCGAGCTCGCGCTCGAGGGTCCGCTGCCGGGCGCTGGCCGCCTTCTCTTCCTGTGCGAGCCGAGTCCGCTTCTGGTCCAGCCACGACGAGTAGTTGCCCTCGTACGGGATGCCACTGCCGCGATCGAGCTCGAGGATCCACTTCGCCACGTTGTCGAGGAAATACCGGTCGTGCGTGATGGCGACGACGGTTCCCGGAAACGTCTCCAGGTGCTTTTCGAGCCACGCCACGCTTTCGGCGTCGAGGTGGTTGGTCGGTTCATCGAGCAGCAGCAGGTCCGGATGCTCGAGCAGCACCCTGCATAACGCGACCCGGCGCTTCTCGCCGCCCGACAGCGTCGTCACGTCGGCGTCCGGCGGCGGGCAGCGGAGCGCGTCCATCGCCACCTCGATCTTGTTGTCGAGGTTCCACAGGTCGAGATGGTCGATCTTTTCCTGCAGCCGGCCCTGCTCGTCGAGCAGCTTCTCCATCTGCTTGTCGCTCATCTGGTTCCCGAACTCGATCATGATCTCGTTGAAGCGATCGAGTATGGCCCGGTCGGATTTGACGGCCAGTTCGACGTTGCCCTTCACGTCGAGCGAGGGATCGAGCTGCGGCTCCTGCGGGAGGTATCCGATCTTCGTGCCCTGGGCCGCCCACGCTTCGCCGTTGAAGTCACCGTCGATGCCGGCCATGATGCGCAGGAGCGAGCTCTTGCCCGCGCCGTTCGCGCCCAGGACGCCGATCTTTGCGCCAGGATAGAAGGAGAGCCAGATATCGTTCAGGATCACCCGCGAAGGTGGTACCACCTTCGTGAGAGCCTTCATTACGTAGATGAATTGCTGGGCCATGATGGGCGCTGAGGGCGGGTTGAATCGGGGGCGGAAATCTACGTCCACGTGAGGTGCGGACCCAAGGCCGGAATGTCCTGGACTGCGTACTGGTATTGGTTATGGGTTGCTTGAACTGGTAGGCGTATCGGTACTGCATGGTTTACGGCGCCGTGTTCGGCGACTCCCTGTGTTCTCGTTATGCCGCTACGCGCAGTCGGGCTGCCTCGCGGGCTAGCCTTCGGTCGAGAGTCAGCAGGCGGCAGCGGTCCAGGTGCGCCGTGGCGAGCAGGTGAACATCGACGTACCCGAGTCCGCGCGCAGCAAGCCGGTGTGTTCCCAGAAAACTCATGGCTTCGTCGTGCGTCGCCACGGTCGCCCCCGGTAGTGCCTCGAGCAAGGCCAGAAACGCCGCGCGATTCCGGAGTGATGCACACGCCAGTTCTCCCGCCACAAAGGGGTGAACCAGGACCTCCCCGGCTTCGAGGAGCGCAACGAGGCCGCGATGTCCCTTGCGAAGATGGTCGATCCAGACGGATGTATCGACCAGGATCATTTTCGGCGTGAGGACCGGCGCCTCGGACCCGGCTTCGCCACTGGGTCAGAACCGCCGAGTGATGCAAGCCGCCTGGCACTGGCGGCGGCTATCAGGGCCTTGAGACCGGCGTGTACCAGGGCAGTCTTTTCCTCGATCCTGGTCAGTTGCCGAGCCTCCTCGAGCAACGTCTCGTCGATATTGAGCGTAGTTTTCATATGTATGAGTATGGCTGTTTCAGCCAGACCGCGGAAGCCGTCGAGGACTCAGTCACGCATGTTCGTCAATCGTCAATCGTCAATCGTCAATCGTCAATCGTCATGGATCTCAGCGCCTTCCTCGACTACTGGCCCTCGGTGCGCAACCGCACGCGCCGGCTCATTCCCCTCATTCCGGCTGACCGCCTCGAATGGGCGCCCGATGACAGCCGCTGGTCGTTAGGCGACCAGATGCGCCACCTGGTCGGCATCGAGCGATGGATGTACGCCGAAACCGTGCATGGACGCCCGACCCGCTATCCGGGGCATGGCCGCGAACTGGCCGATGGACTGGCCGTGGTGCTGGCGTACCACGACCACGCGCACGAGGAGTCAATGGCCCTCTTCCGCGCCCTGACGCCGGAACAATGGGCCGGCAGGTCGGTCACCCCCGCCGGCACCACGATCAGCACCTGGAAGTGGCTGCGCGCCATGATCGAACACGAAGCGCACCACCGCGGGCAGATCTACCTGATGCTCGGAATGCTCGGGGTCGCGACGCCACCCCTTTTCGGGCTGACCGAGCCGCAGGTGCTGGGGGTTTCCCGGCAGTAAATTGCCCGGATGCATTTCAGTGCCTTCCTGTTTTTACAGACCGTCGCCGCGCCAGCCGTCCAGGGCGGAAGCGCCCCCGCGTTCGATATCCCGCGCGCCGCTGAGGAAGTACAGGTCGACGGCAACCTCGCCGAGGATTCCTGGACCAGTGCCGCGCGACTGCACGGCTTCTTTCAGTATGAGCCGTCGGACGGCCAGCCGGCCACGCAACCGACCGAAGTCCGCGTCTTCTACACCGCCAAGGCACTGTACTTCGGCATCATCGCCGGTATCCGGCCTGGCGCAAACCTCAACGCGACCGTCTCCAATCGCGACAACATCCTGAGCGACGATCGCGTCCTCATCTATCTCGACACGTTCAATGATCGCCGTCGCGCCTTCATCTTCGGCGTGAACCCGTACGGCATCCAGCTCGACGGCGTGCGCAGCGAAAGCGGCGGCACCGCCGGACGCATGTTCGGCGGCGGCGAAGACTGGAGCCCGGACTTCCACTACGATTCGCGCGGCGTGCTGACCGATTCCGGCTACGTGGTCGAGGTACGCATTCCATTCAAGAGCCTTCGCTTTCCGGCCGACGAGACCCAGGCGTGGGGCATCAACGTCTCCCGGGTCACGCCGTCGACCAACACGACCGACACCTGGGTCGACACCCGCCGGGCGTCGGCGAGCTTCCTGTCGCAGGTCGGGACGATGCGCGGCATCACCAACGTCGAACGCGGCGTCGTCACCGAGTGGCAGCCGTTCTTCACCACGGTCATGAACGGGGCACACGATCCGGTCAGTGACAGCTTCGACCGGGGCGCCGCGCACGGCGAGGCCGGCGTCAACCTCCGGCTCGGCTTTCCGGCCGTTTCGCTCGATGCGACCATTAACCCCGACTTCAGCCAGGTCGAAAGCGACGTCGGACAGGTGACCGCCAACGAACGGTTCGCGCTGTTCATCCCCGAGAAGCGCCCCTTCTTTCTCGAGGGCATCGAGCTCTTCTCGACGCCTAACCAGTTGGTGTACACCCGCCAGGTCGTTGCACCCGCGGCGGGTGCCAAGCTGACCGGCAAGGTCGGCCCGTTCGGCCTCGCGCATCTCACCGCGCTCGACGACCGGCCAGGCAGCGACGCACTCTTCAACATCTCCCGACTGCGCACCGACCTCGGCGGCAGCTCCGTTGCCGGCATCACGCTCACCGACCGGCGTCTCGATGGCCATGCGAACACCGTCGTCGCGGCCGACACGCGCCTGGTCTTCGCCGACTTCTATTACCTCGAAGCGCAGGCCGGACAGTCGCGCACCACGAATGCCGGTCTGACCGAAACGTCGCCGATGTTCCATGCCGCGCTCGATCGCACCGGTTCGCTCTGGGGCTTCCACTATCAACTCACCGGATTTGGCGAAGACTTCAGCACCGAATCCGGTTTCGTTCCTCGAACCGACAACATCGACTTTCGCTTCTTCAACCGGCTCGCGTTCTATGGCCGCGGCGAAACAGATTTCGTGCGCAGCCTCTGGCTGTTCGGCGGGCCGAACCGGATCTGGCACTTCGACGATTTCGGCCGCACCGCGCCGCTGGAAGGCGGCGAGGAACTTCGCGCCACGTTCGTGCTGCGCGGCGGGTGGCGCCTGAACGCGACGATGAACCGCGACTTCTTCACGCTCGAACCCGAACTGTTCGATGGCGTGACGATGGCGACGATCGAAGGGACGCAGGAGCCGTATCTTCCGCCGAAGAAGCTGGACAACCTCTGGAATGGCACGGTCACCGTGAACCTGCCATCACGCCGAACGCTCGATGCGTCGATCGGCTATACCGGCGGCGCCGTGGCGATCTTCGCCGAAGGCACCGAGGGCCGGTCGCAGCGAATCGACGCCACGTTAGGCTGGCGGCCGACCCCGGGCATCCGCGTCGAGGCGCTGGCCGCACTGTCACGACTGACGCGCGCCCACGACGGCTCCGAAGTGTCCCGTACCCTCATCCCGCGACTGAAGCTCGAGGTGCAACCGCGGCGCGCCCTGATGTTCCGCGTCGTGACCGAACTCCGTGACGATCGCCTCGATGCGCTGCGTGCCGCCGGCACACAGTCCATCCTCTACGTCGATGGCGTGCCCTCGGCATCGGCCGATAACCGCAGCCTCCGCACCGACTGGCTCGTGTCGTAC
>CBIHMX010000026.1:0-11608 GCA_966211115.1 uncultured Gemmatimonadaceae bacterium
CGGCGAATGGCTTCGCGACACTGAGCCGGCACGGTCAACCCGGATGCAGGTCGAGAGTCCGAAACCGACGGGCGATGAACAGGCTGACTTCGAGGAAATGCTGCGGCGTTTCAAGCGCGGGGTGGCGGAAAACGTCGAAGCCGAGGACTACGACGCGCATTACGACCTGGGTGTCGCGTACAAGGAAATGGGCCTCATCGACGAGGCCATCGCGCAGTTCCAGAAGGCGCTTCGCGGGCCCGACCGGGTCCGGTCCTACGAGGCCCTCGGACAATGCTTCGTGGAGAAGCAGCAGTATCCCATTGCAGCGGCACTGCTCCAGCGTGCCACCGAAGTCCCGGGAACCGACGACCAGCTACTCGTCGGAGTGCTTTACCTGCTCGGCTTCGCGACCGAACATCTGGGTCGCCCGGCGGAAGCACTGGCGTATTATCTTCGGGTCTTCGCGGTCGACATCGAGTTCCGCGACGTCGCGGCACGTGTCGCTGCCATGGGGAACCTCACCAAGTGACAGCTCGGGCCCGGCCCACTCCTGCCGGTCAGGTAGCTCTCAGGGACATTCAGGCGCCGGTCGGGGCATCGCTTGCCCGGGTCGGCGATGAAATGTGGCGCATCGTCGCGGTCGACAGCGCGCTCCTGAACGGCGTGAGCGAGCACCTGATGCTCATGAAGGGAAAGATGCTGCGGCCGACGCTCCTGCTGCTGTCGTCCGAGGTCGACGGCGTGGCGGAGCCGCGAGCCGCGGCGTATGCCGCCGTCGTCGAGCTCATACACCTGGCGACCCTCGTGCATGACGATGCGGTCGATCACTCGGTGCTCCGCCGCGGCATGCCGACCATCAATGCGCTCTTCACCCACCAGGTGGCGGTCATTGCCGGCGACTTCCTCTACTCGCGCGCCGTCCAGGAACTCGTCAGGCTCGGCGACCTCGATGCGTTGCGCGTCTTTGCCAAGGCATCGAACGAGCTGACGCTGGGAGAAATGCGCCAGTTGTCGGCCCTCGACGCCCTGCAGTTTTCCGAGGACGACTACGAATTCCTCATCCGCGCCAAGACGGCGGCCCTGTTCTCGGGCGCCTGTGAAGTGGGTGCCTTGTGCGGCGCGTCGCGATTCCGGTCCGAGATGGCGTCGTATGGTTCGCACCTCGGCATGGCCTTCCAGGTCCAGGACGACCTCCTCGATTACACCGAAGCGTCGGCCACCGTCGGCAAGCCGACGGGCCTCGACCTCCGTGAACACAAGGTCACCCTGCCGCTCATCGCGGCGCTTCGGTCGATGCCCCCTTCGTCCCGGGCCGCGGTGGATGAACTGTTCGCGAGCCCGGAACCCGACGACGCGCAGATTGCGCGGGTGATGGAGATCGTTGTCGAGGAAGGTGGTCTGGACTACGCGCGGGAATGTGGGGAGCGTTATGCGTCGCGGGCGGACGAAGTATTGTCCGGCCTGCCGGAAAGTCCGGCGCGGCGCGCCCTGCTGGATACCCTCACTTATGTGATGGAGCGAAAGGCGTGAAAACGGCCAGTCACCAGGTTCGTCGCCGCCCGACATTTCACGCGGTCGTCCTCTCGATCGGCTTCATCGTGGGGGGGTTCATGACCCTCCTCGCCAGGAAGTTCCTGCCCCTGGGGGCGGTCAAGGAGTTCCTGACCACGGGGTTTACCCCCTCGCTAGGCCCCCTGCAGGTAGACTTGATTATCTTGAAGTTCGCCCTGGGGCCCGTTGCCCTCGATGTTTCGTTCCTCAGCCTGGTCGGCGTGCTGGTGGCGTACCTGATCGCTCGATCGCTCTTCTAGGAGTGTCGTATGAGTTTCGGCAATCTGAATTTCATGGAAATCATGCTGATCCTGGTGGCCGTGCTGCTCCTGTTCGGAGCGAAGCGCCTGCCCGAAATCGGCGCCTCGTTCGGGAAGAGCATCACGGCGTTCAAGCGTGGTTTGAGTGGCGCGGAAAAGGCCATCAATGAAGACGTTTCCGCTGACCGACTCAATGCCTCGCAGCCGTCCGTGCGAACCGAGGAGAAGGAACCCGTGGAGCCGCGCAGGCTCATGAGCTGATCCTTCACGGCAAAAAAAGAAGAGGGCCGTTCGCTCCCATTGGCGAACGGCCCTCTCTTGTTGGACGACGTTACTGCGGAATCTGTGCCCGCGCGGCCGCGCTCAATTCCTTGCGCCGGTCATCGATGTCCGCCTGCTCACGCAGGCCTTCCATGAATTCGCGCAGTCGCGCTTCCTGAAGCACGCGTATGGCGTTCGCGCGCTGTGTCGCTTTCTGCGCCTCGAACGCATCCCTGCTGGCCTCCGTGCGTCGATCGACACGGAGCACGAAAACGCCTTCGTCCGTCACGATGGGTTCTGAGATGGCGCCAATGGGCAACGCGAACGCGGCGCCGATTGCGGCATTCAGGCGACCAAGACCCGGCACGAACGTGGACCGGCCGAACGACTCGCTGCGCGTGACGGTCAGGTCACGCTCCTGCGCCGCCGTCTCCAGTGACGATGCGCTCGCGCGCTCAGCGAAGGGCCGTGCCTGCGTCGCCATGATCTCGGCCTTTTTCCGGCGCTGCAGCAGTCCGCGGATGTCTTCCTTCACGTCGTCGAAGGGCGCCGTACCACCCTCGATCAGGGTATCCAGACGAGCCAGGAAGTAGGCCTGCTCCGTGTCGAACAGGTCGCTCGTCTCGAGTTCCCTTACGCCGCTGAAGGCCCAGGCACTGACACCCGACGCGATACCGTGCGTGGTGAACAGGGGCTGGCCCTCGAAAACCTGGACGCGCTCGGGCGTGATACCGAGCACCCGCGACGCACTGTCGAAGCGCTGCACTTCGGTGGCTGAGGCAGCGATGATGGAAAGCGAGTCAGCACGGCGATCGGTGCGGGTCGCGTTGGAATCTGTTTGCGTGATCGGGAGCAGGATGTGCCGGACGTCGACCGAGTCGGCCTTTTTCGAGTCCACGCGCAACAGGTGGTATCCATCGCTGGCGAGCACCGGCTGGGAAACGTCACCGACGCGGAGCGCAAAGGCCGCGGTCGCGACGGCGGGATCGAGCGTACTCCGCGCCCGCATTCCCAGCGAGCCCCCGGTCGTTGCAGTGAACTGGTCCTGGGATTCGCGCGCGGCAATGTCCTCGAACTTTGCCCCGGCAACGATCTCCTCGCGCAGCGCCTCGGCGCGTGCACGCGTCGCAGCCGAATCCACGGCCGTGACGGTGCGTGGAACGACGAGCAGCGAGAGCGAGGCGCGGCCCTGCCGCTCGAACCGATCCTTGTTGGCGTCGTAATACCGCCGAACATCGGCATCGGGAATGACCGCCGCGCTATCCGAAATGGTAGAGGGATCGAACGTGACGAAGGCGACCTGTGCCGAATCATGCTCGTCGCGGTAGACCGACCAGAGCTTGGCGTCCGAGACGTAGACGTCGGACAGGATCTGGGCCTCGAGCTTTGCTCGCGGAATTTCGTTGCGGTAGTAGTTCTCGAGCTGAAGCAGCAGGCCCTGCTGTCGCGCGGCGGGACTCGAAAGCAACCGCTGATACTTTTCGATGTCGAACCGGCCGTCGGTCTGCAACGTAGGGTCGTTCAGCAGCGCGGGCGGCGGGTTCGTTCGGGCGTGCTGGATGATTTCCTCGTCACTGACGCGAATGCCGCGCTCGCGGTATTCCTGCTGGAGCAGGATGTCCGTCACCAGCTGCTCGAAAGCCTGGTCCTCCACGGCAGCCCGTTCATCGCCGTTCAGACCACGTCCCATTTGCGCCTCGCGCTGTTGCGCGATGGCATTCGAAACGTTGATCCAGGTGAGGTAGGGGATGTCAGTGCCGTTGACCGATGCGACAATCGACGATGACGTCACCTGGTCGCGGCCCAGCAGCCCGGACGTATCCAGCAACAGGAAACCGCCGACAAAGGCGGCGAAGACGAGGATCCAAATCCACTTTGCGGCGCTCCGCATTTGCTGCAGCACGGGCGCTAGCTCCTGGGCTGACTGGACGGGTAGAAAATCGGCATCTGTGAGCCCGGAAAGCTATTTGTGATCTGCGTCTAAAATCAAGTTACAGTGATACTTCCATGTCACGTCTGTCACTTGTCGCTCGTCAGGAGAACGGCTGCATCTGGGATCGCACTCAAGCGCTCAAAACTGGCCGCGTTTCCGAGGACCCGGCATGACCAACGCGCGACTTGAAGAACTCCGGTCGAAATTTCAGGAAAACCCGCGCCGATACTTCGCGCCCTACGCGAACGAGCTTCGCAAGGCGGGGGATCCAGCGCAGGCGATTTCGGTCTGTCGCACGCATCTGGCGACCCAGCCCGGGCACGTCAGCGGCCATATTGTCCTCGGTCAGGCGTTGTATGAAGCCGGCCAAACGCACGAGGCGCGCGACGTTTTTTCAGCGGCCCTGGAACTGGATCCGGAGAATCTCATCGCCCTCAGAACACTGGGCGAAATTTCACAGGTAGACGGCGAGTTCGTCTCGGCCCGCCAGTGGTATGAGCGGCTACTGGAGGCCGATCCCCGCAACAGCGAAGTGGCGCAGCTCCTGAAGGACCTGCCCACCGAAAATGCGAAATCTGTTTCCGAAACCGAGCCGGTTGAGGCACACGCTGCGGAAACGACCCTCGAAGAGCACCGGGAGCAGGAGCAGAGTCCGTTCGCGCCGCCAGCCGTGGTACCGACATTCCACAGCGGCTTCACCGGCCCTGGGCCCGCATTCAAGACCGCGGAAGACCTTGCCGAGGAAGAGCGTCAGGCACTGGCGTCGTCGCAGGCGGCCGAGGTATCGCAGGCGGACGACACACCGCCGGCTCTCGCCAACGAACCGCTCGAATTTGTGTCGATGGAGCCGGCCGGGACCTCGTTCGACTCGGAGGTCAACGCGCCGGAACCGGAAACGCTGTCCGAGTCACAGCAGGTGCCGGGCGAGCCGGCGACAGAATCCATCGACCTGGTCGACTTCAACGCCTTCGGCACTGACGAGCCGGTCAGCGAGCCTGCATCGATATCCGCGCCCGACGATCCGTCGGCCGAGGCAGTGGCACCGTCGGATTTCGTCGATTTCAGCTTCACGGAGCCGGCGCCACCAGATGGTCCCACAGCGCAGTTGGAGTCGCCCGTGGAGGAAGAATTCACACCGCCGGCTTCCGACGCGACTGAGGAATTCGAGCAACCGCGCGCCCTGTTCGCTGAACACGGATTTGAGGGTCCTGCCGATGATCAGATCGGCTGGGTCATGACGCCGTCCGCGGTCGAGTCCGACCTCGAGTCCGCGCCCGAAGACTGGTTCGATGTGCCTGCCGCCGCTCAGGTCGAGGAGGTAGACGCGAGCGGGCAGGAAGAAAAACCGCAGTCCGAGCCAGCGAGCGAAGCCAGCGAACCGGATTCGTGGTTCGAGGATGTCGCCGCGGCAAACGTGGTCGCGCCAACAGAAGGCTTGACGACCGACGAGTTCTGGCTTCCGCCGGCTCTCAGCCAGGTTTCGTTCACGCCAGTAGCCGAGGCACCCCAAACAGAGCCGGAGCCGGTCATCGATGCGTCGGCAATGGAAACGGAGCCGGAGCCGGTCGCCGAAGTATCGGCGATGGAACCGGAGCCGGAGCCGGTCGCTGAAGCATCGGCGATGGAAACGGAAGCGGAGCGCGTCGCCGAAGCAGCGGCAATGGAAACGATGGTGTCAGAGCCAGCCGCGGAGCAGGTGATCGAGTCCCCCGTGTCGTATGTGGCCGGCGAAGCATTCCCGGAGGCTGTGGATCCAGCGTCCGCAATGGAACCGTCGGCCGCGGAACTGGAGCCCGAGGGCAGCGAGACCGCCTATTCAACGATCGAATACTTTGATCACGGTGGGTCTTCGCAGCAGGAAACGCGTGACGAAGCACCGGCAGCGGAGTGGCCGGAGCCACTGGCGCATTACGAGCCCGAGCAGTCGGAGCCATCTGCCGAATCGGTTGGCGAACAACCGGCAGACACGTCGTACGCATGGGAAGCAGAAGCACATGAAGCTTCCCCAGTCGACTCGTTCGATCCGTTCGCCACACAACCCGTGGATTTCATGGAACCGTCGGACGCAGAACCGTTCGAGCCGGTCCAGGAAATTGTCGCAAGCGGATCGGTCATCGAGTCGCCGGAGTCTGTTGAAGCCGGCTCGGTCATGGAGGCCTCGGAGCCGGTCGACGCTGAACACGATATGGCGCCGTCGAGCACAGCCGAACTGGCGGGCGAGTTTGCCATGGCCAGTGACGTGCCTGACGAGCCGACCTTTGCCGAACCACCAGTCAGTTTCGCACCGCCAGTCCCGGAACCGGTGGCGCATGCCTCGCCTGAGCCGTTCGTCACCGAGACGCTGGCGGAACTGTACCTCCAGCAGGGATTCCGCGACGAAGCGCTGACCATCTATCGACAGCTCTCGGAGCGCGACCCGTCCAATACCCCGCTTCGAGACCGGATCTCATCGATCGAGAACGCAATCACCGAGAAACTCTCGGCAGTACCGCAGGTGGCGGCCATCGATCGATCGGGTTCGCAGTCGGTCCGGACGTTTTTCTCGAAGCTGGCTCGGCGACCTGCCGTCGGTCCGGGTTCCCAGCACATGCAGTCCGCTGAAAGCGCCTCGCAGCCCGACGTTCCGTTTAGCTCAGCCGCCTCGGCCCTCGCAAACCTGTTTGCGGCGTCGAAGCCGTCTGCCGCCGACGAAGGGGCCGCGGCCACGCTGGCCGGCGTATACACCAACCCGGCGGGTCGCCCGTCACGAGCCGCGGACCGGGAGTTGTCTCTCGACCACCTCTTTCGCGATGTTCCGCCCGGCGGTTCGCCGAGCGGGGGAATGAGCCTGGACGAGTTCTACTCGACCCCGAACGCGGAGCAGGGTTCACCCACGGAACCCGGTGAAGCGAGTGAATCGCCGGAGTCCGGTGGAGCGGACATCCGTCAGTTCACGGCGTGGCTTGAAGGACTGCGAAAGAAGTGAGACTGGCGGTACTCAACGGTCCGAACCTGAACCTGCTCGGGACGAGAGAGCCCGAGATCTACGGAACCACGACGCTCGCGGACATCGAGTCGCGACTGCGGGTCGTGGCGTCCGAACTGGGCATCGAGCTCGCGTTCTCGCAGACGAATCACGAGGGCGCGTTGATCGACGCCATTCAGGGACTTCGGGGAACGACCGACGGCGTCATCATCAACGCCGGTGCCTATTCCCACACGAGCCTGGCCATCCGGGACGCGCTGGCCGCGGTCGCTGTTCCGTACGTCGAGGTTCATCTCTCCAACATTTTCGCCCGCGAACCCGAGCGACGACATTCCGCGCTGGCATCCGGTGCCAGGGCTGTTTTGTGCGGGTTCGGGGCGTACGGCTACGAACTGGCCCTGCGCGGACTGGTCGCGCGGCTCGGCAGCCGTGGTTGAGCCCCAGCACGCTCGTCAGGCACGACTCGTCGAACGGCTGATCAAGCAGAATCTCGACGGGCTGCTCGTCACCAGCCTGCCTAACATCAGGTACCTGACCGGGTTCAGCGGCTCGAACGCGCTCTTCCTGATCACGCCGACGGAGAGCTGGTTCTTCACGGACTTCCGGTACGAGTCACAGGTGGCCAGCGAAGTCGTGGGCGCGAGTCGCGTGCTCATCGAGAAGACGAGCCTGTGGAAGGGACTCTGGCAGCAGTTGGGGGAGCGCCCGGGCACGGCCGCCTTCGGGTTCGAATCGTCGCACCTGTTGCATCGCGACTTTCAGCGCCTGCTCGAGGATGGAACACGGTGGACCTGGCGGGCGACCAATGACCTCGTCGAGGAGCTTCGGGTGCAGAAGGAGAACCGCGAAGTGGAGGCGATTCGACTGGCGGGAGTCATCGCCGCCTCGGCGCTGGAGAAAACCCTGTCGCATATCCGGTCTGGCCTGACCGAAAACGAGGTGGCCGGCCTGCTCGAGCACAACCTGCGAGACGCCGGCTCTGATGGGTTCCCTTTCGGCACGATCGCGGCCAGCGGACCCCGTAGCGCCCTCCCGCATGCCAGGGCGGGGACACGTCCTATTGCGCCGGGCGACTTCGTGCTGTTGGATTTCGGAGCCGTTTTCCGAGGCTATTGTGCGGACGTGACGAGGACCGTGGTGGTTGGCACGGCGTCAGACCGGCAGAAGGAGGTCTACGGAGCGGTAAAAGAAGCAAATGAACGAGCCCGGGCGTTGATCGCGCCCGGAATGACAGGTGCCGAGGCGGATGCTCTCGCGCGTGATGTCCTTGCGGCGCGCGGGTTTGGGGATGCTTTTGGACACGGTTTGGGGCACGGGCTCGGGATCGAAGTACACGAAGCGCCCAGGCTGTCTCGTGTATCCGAGGGTAAGTTGCCGGCACGCGCGGTGGTCACCATCGAGCCCGGCGTCTACCTGCAAGGGTGGGGAGGAGTGCGAATCGAGGACGACGTACACCTCGCCGATGGCGGGGCGGAACTCCTCACCGATTTTCCGCGGGACCTGATCGAGCTGGACTGAGTCCGGCAACCGTCGCTGACCACTCAATGATCGATCTTCGCTACGTAAAGAAACTCATAGAAATGCTGGATGGTTCGTCCGTGGACTCCGTCGAGATTTCGACGGACAAGGGGATGAAGATCCGGATCTCGAAGACGCCGCAGCATCGCGGACCCGTACAGATCCCCACGCCGGTCCCGGTTCCGGCCATCCTGCCGGCCCAGGTTGGGGGGCGGATGACCCCCGTCGAAGGGTCCCAGGTCGTCGAACTGGAGGCGCCAAAGGCGGAGGCTCCCAAGTCGAGCTACCTTGAGGTCAAATCGCCCATGGTGGGGACCTTCTATGCCCAGGCCGACCCAGGTTCCAAACCCTATGTGACGGTCGGCACACGCATCGCCAAGCAGCAGGTCCTCTGCATCATCGAGGCGATGAAGATCATGAACGAGATCGAGTCGGAATTCGACGGGGTTGTAAAAGAAGTTTGCGTTCAGGACGCTCATCCAGTCGAATACGGGCAGGTTCTGTTCCGCATCGATCCGAATGGCTAACCCACTGACCGTCGACAACAGCTCGGCCGCGCCGACACCGGCCCGGCCCCCGTTCAACTTCAAGGCCATCCTCCAGCAGATGGTCCAGTCGAACGCGTCCGACCTTCACCTGAAGGTCGGACGTCCGCCAACGCTTCGCGTGCACGGCGAGCTGTCGCCGCTGCCGATGCCGGCGCTGCGACCGGAAGATCTCAGCAACCTCGCGAAGGAGATCATGTCTCCCAAGCAGGTGAAGGAGTTCACCGAGTATCGTGAGGCGGATTTCGCGACCGGTGTTCCCGGAATCGGCCGATTCCGCGTGAATGCATACCAGCAGCGCGGCACGATTGCCTTCGCGATCCGCACGATCCCACACCAGGCGCGTTCGATCCAGGACCTGCACCTGCCGACGGTCGTGGAGGAAATCGCCATGATGCCGCGCGGTCTCGTGCTGGTGACGGGCGTGACGGGCTCGGGGAAGTCGACCACGCTGGCCTCGATCATCCAGCTGATCAATGAGCGTCGTTATGCAAACGTGATCACGATCGAGGATCCGATCGAGTTCCTGCATCGCGACCTCAAGTGTCACATCAACCAGCGTGAAGTCGGCACCGACACCGGCAGCTTCTCGCAGGCACTGCGGCGTGTGCTCCGCCAGGACCCGGACGTCGTGCAGATCGGCGAAATCCGCGACCTCGACACGCTGGACACGGCCCTCAAGGCGGCCGACACCGGCCACCTGGTCTTCTCGACGCTCCATACGACGGATGCCACCCAGACCATCAACCGCATCCTGACGTTCTACCCGCCCCACCAGCAGAACGAAGTGCGTTATGCGCTTTCGAGCGCGCTGGCGGCGGTCATCTCGATGCGGCTGGTGCCCCGGAGCGACCGTCCGGGCCGCGTGCCGGCCTGCGAGGTCCTGATCAACACGGCGGCGGTTCGCGAGCAGATCCGCGACCTCAACAAGACCCTGAACATCCCGGACCACATCCGGGAAGGCACGGTCCAGTACGGGATGCAGAGTTTCGACCAGTCACTGATGGCGTGGTACACGCAGGGTATCATCTCGTATGACAGTGCGTTATTTCATGCGAGCAACCCGAGCGAGTTCGCGCTTCGCGTTCAGGGTGTGGCGGCATCCAGCGACACGAGCTGGGACGGATTCCAGAAGCCACCGGCGAGCTGAATAAAAGGGGTCAGACTCCTTTTTCTCGCATGCAGAAAAAGGAGTCTGACCCCTTTTACTTTTAGCCCCATGTTCAAGAAAGTTCTGGTCGCAAATCGCGGCGAGATCGCGCTGCGTGTTATCCGGGCTTGCAAGGAGCTCGGAATCGAGACGGTCGCGATCTACTCCGAGGCTGATCGCGAATCGCTGCACGTCCGCTTCGCCGACGACGATGTCTGTATCGGGCCGCCGCCGGCGCGCGAGTCGTACCTGCGGATCGCGCGGATCATTGCCGCGGCCGAGATCACCGGCGCCGATGCCATTCATCCGGGATACGGGTTCCTCGCCGAAAACGCCGAGTTTGCGGAAACCTGCGCCGCCTCGAACATCACGTTCATCGGACCGACGGCGACGCAGATCCGGCTCATGGGTGACAAAGCCACGGCCCGGAAGACCATGGCCGACGTCGGCGTTCCGATCATCCCGGGAAGTCCGGGACCGGTCGAAGATGTGGACGCGGCGCTCGAGTTCGCGCGCGAGATCGGCTTTCCCGTGATCATCAAGGCCGCCGCCGGCGGTGGCGGCAAGGGCATGCGGGTCGCGAAGAACGAAGAGGAGTTTGCCCGCTCATTCTCCCTCGCGCGTTCCGAAGCGCTTTCCGCGTTCAGCAACGACGAGGTCTACGTCGAGAAATACCTCTCGCGTCCCCGTCACATCGAGTTCCAGATCCTCGGCGACCAGCATGGCAACGTGCTGCACCTCGGCGAACGCGACTGCTCGATCCAGCGCCGTCACCAGAAACTGATCGAAGAGGCGCCGAGTCCCGCGGTCACGCCGGAACTGCGCGAGCGCATGGGTGAGGCGGCGGTGAAGGGCGCGAAGGCGATTGATTACGTGGGCGCCGGCACCATCGAAATGCTGCTCGATGAAGATGGATCGTACTACTTCATGGAGATGAACACGCGCATCCAGGTCGAGCATCCGGTGACGGAAATGCTCACCGGTATCGACCTGGTGAAGGAGCAGATCCGCGTGGCCGCCGGCGAAAAGCTCTCGGTGCTGTCGATGCCGCCCCTGCGCGGTCACGTCATCGAATGCCGCATCAACGCCGAAGATCCGGCGCGGAGTTTCCAGCCATCACCGGGCCGCATCGACGTCTATCATCCGCCCGGCGGTCCCGGCGTCCGACTCGATACCCATGTCTACGCCGGGTACACCGTCCCGCCGTTTTACGACTCACTCCTGGCCAAGCTGATCGTACAGGGCCGGGACCGAGCCGAAGCAATCCGGCGGATGCAGATCGCGCTCGATGCTTTTATCATCGAAGGCGTGACGACCACCACATCGTTCCTTGGACGGGTGTTATCCCACGACGCGTTCAAGCGCGGAGAGGTCGACACGAAATTCCTGGAGCGGGAAACGGGGCTGTTCAAGGAACCGGTGTAGGTGAGGATAGACGTCCAT
>CBIHMX010000027.1:0-11600 GCA_966211115.1 uncultured Gemmatimonadaceae bacterium
TCGCGCGCGTCGTCGCGGTAGCGACCGGCCGGGAGGTGACATGGGCAGCGTAAGGATCGCGGCGCTGTCCGGCGCCTTCCTTCTGATCGGCGCGTGCAGCCGAGGGCCGGAATCGGGCGATCCATTCGCCAGGCAGGTCGCCGAGACGATCCCGAAGATCGAGAAGGCGACGGGACTGGAGTTCAAGGTACCACCTCGACTCGAATCACAGCCCCGCGATTCCGTGCGCGCGTTTCTCGAACGCCGGTTCAACGAGGAGATGCCGGCTTCCGAATTGAGCGGCATGGAGCGCTCCTACAAGGCGCTGAAGCTGATCCCGGTCGGGATGGACCTTCGCAAGTTCATGCTCGACCTGCTCACCGAGCAGGTGGCGGGCTACTACGACCCGAAGGCGAAGACGCTGTACGTGGTGGAGGGCGGCGACGAGCAGCTCACCAACATCACGATTTCGCACGAGCTCGTGCACGCGCTGCAGGACCAGCACTTCAACCTCGATTCGCTGACGACGTCACGCGACGACAACGCCCGCCTGACGACGGGCCAGACGATCGTCGAAGGGCAGGCGACGCTGGAGCAGATCGGCGCGATGATCGGATCCGACAACGCGATCACGGCGCTGCCGGGTGGATGGGATCGCGTCAGGCAGATGATTCGCGACATGCAGGGTTCGATGCCGGTCTTCGCCTCGGCGCCGACGATTTTGCAGGAAACGCTCATCTTCCCGTACCTGACGGGCGCCGAGTTCATGCGCCGGTTCAAGCAGGAGACAAAGGGTCAGTCGGTGTTTGCGAAGATGCCGCAATCGACCGAACAGTTGCTGCACCCCGAGCGGTACTTCCAGACGCCTGACGATCCAACGACGGTCGAGCTGCCAGATCCGCTCACCGGACGCGCGGTCTACCAGAACAACCTCGGCGAATTCGAGACGCGCATCCTGTTGTATGAGTACCTGAAGGAACAGGCGTCAGCGGTGCGCGGCGCCGCGGGGTGGGATGGCGACCGGTACATGCTCATCGAGACGCCGCGCGGCGATGCGATCGTGTGGGTGACGGTGTGGGACACGTCGATCGATGCCGCCGAGTTCTTCGACCTGCTCGATACCTCGCTGATCAAGCGTCACGGCAGCATCCGCCCCGGTGCTGGTTCCGGTACGACGCGCACGTACGGCGCCGACGATCGCCGGCTGATGGTGCAGATCAGCGATATTCGCGGCCGGCCGGTGGTCCTGTTTGCCGACGCGCCCGCGGGCGTGTCTCCGCGCCTGATCGACCTGGGCAGGGTCACACTGCGGGAGTAAGTGATGAGCGACGCTCGCGGGGGCACCAGCACGAGCCCCGGCAAACCCGCGCTGGAGGCAACGACCGGCGCGGCCAGCAAGCAGGCTCCTGGAAGCGCCGGTCTTTCCGAACCGATCTCCCTCCGTCCCGGCGAGGACGCTGAACGGGACCGCGCGCTCAGGAACATGAAGCGATGGGCCACCGGCATGCTCGGCCTGGCGACGGTCATCTTCGTCATCGCCAAGCTGTTCGAGGCGCGTTATCCATGGCTTGGCATCGTGGTGGCGACCGCCGAAGCGTCGATGGTGGGCGCCCTGGCCGACTGGTTCGCCGTGACCGCGCTGTTCAAGCACCCGATGGGGATCCCGATCCCGCACACCGCGATCATCCCCGCGCGCAAGGACCGGGTCGGCATCACGTTAGGCATGTTCGTCCAGCGGAACTTCCTGAACCGCGACGTGATCGCGCAGCGCCTGACGATGCTGCGCCCGGCGGAACGGTTGAGCACGTGGCTGATGGAGCCGGAGTCGGTGCGGTCAGTGTCGAAACAGATCGCCCGGGCGGCGTCGGCGGGTGCGAACGTCCTCCGCGACGAAGACGTGGACAACCTCATCGGCAACGCGATCATGAATCGCGTCCGCGAAACGCCCGTCGCGCCGCTGATCGGACGGTTCCTGGCCCTGCTGACGGCCGACAACCGCCACCAGGCGCTGCTCGACCAGGTGATCCGCCTGACGGCCAGGGGCCTCACCGAGAACCAGGATCTCATCCGCGACCGGGTGGACAAGGAGTCTCCGTGGTGGGTCCCCGGTGCGGTGGACGACAAGATCACGCGGCGCATCGTGCAGGCCCTCGAGGCGACGCTGAAGGACGTGAACGAAAATCCGGAGCATCCGCTTCGCCTGCGGTTCGACACGGCCATCGACGAATTCATCGTCAAGTTGCAGGCGTCGCCGGAGGTCATCCTCAAGGCCGAAAAGATCAAGGAAGAAGTCCTGAATGCCGAGGCGGTGCAGAAGCTGTCGGGCGCGATCTGGCGAGATGCGAAGGCCAAACTCAGTCGTTATGCGGATTCGCCGGACGAGGTCAACACCGAGGCGATCGAGCGGGGGCTGCGGGGGCTGGGCCAGGCGATCCAGTCCGATCCGGCGTTGATGGCCAAGATCGACCAGTGGATCGTCGACGCCGCGATCGTGGTGATCGAGCGGTACCAGGACGAAGTCGGGGAGCTGATCGCGTCGACGGTCAAGCGCTGGGACCCGATCGCCACGTCGCGGAGAATCGAGCTGGCGATCGGCCGGGACCTCCAGTTCATCCGTATCAACGGCACGCTCGTCGGCGGATTGGCCGGCATGCTGCTGTACTTGTTAGGTGGTTTATTCTGATTCTTGCGTTTTCTGGTGTGGATCGATGCCTTGTGGGCCTGAGCGGATTGGCGCGGTAGGTCAACGGCTGGAGGAGCGAGTCGCCGCGGATTGGGCGAATTGACGCGGATCTTGTTCGCTTCGTATTCCCAGGCGCGTACCCGAGAGGGGCGTACGAGAGGTTCGCGATAAGGATGTTGAGGCGTCCATTCGAAATACGCGCGTCACCCATGCATGGACTGGGCGCGTTTGCGACACGGACGATTCTCAGAGGCACTCGCCTCATCGAGTACGCCGGCGCCCGCATCACTCCCGCCGAGATGCACACACGCTATCCCGACGTCGAAGGTGCGCCGCCTCACACCAACCTGTTCGCGATCGACGATGACATCGTGGTCGATGCCAACGTGGACGGCAACGACGCGCGGTTCATCAACCACTCCTGCGATCCCAACTGCGACGCGGTGGTCGACGACGATGATCGCATCTGGATCGAGACGATTCGCGACGTGAAGCCCGGCGAGGAACTCGCCTACGACTACGCGTTCGTCCTGAAGGAGCGTCACACACCGGCGGCCAAGCGGCGATTCCCGTGCAACTGCGGTGCGAAGACCTGCCGCGGCACCATGCTCACGAAGAAGCGCTGACGCGTTGCAACGGTTGTCACCGGCAGTACGTTCAATGCGAGGAACGATCCAGCGGCTCAATTCTCGTGGAGGACTAATGAAGCACGAACGGCGCGCCCTGTTATCCCTGTCCGTGGTTGTCATCGCCGCCTGCACACAGGCCGCCGCCGATCCGGAGATCACGGTCGAAATCACGAAACCCACTGAGGGGTCCACCGTGACGGGAACCGCCGCCGACATCGAGCTCGGGGTCAATGGCATCGAACTCGCACCAGCCGCCGAAGCGCGACCCGGTACGGCTCACCACCATCTCTACCTCGACGTCGATTTCCCCGCCGCCGAAACCGCGATTCCGATGGGCATGACTGGCATCATCCACCTCGGCCAGGCGCAGACCGCGTTCCACTGGGATAGCCTCGCGCCCTGGCAGCACCGCATCATCGCCGTGCTCGCCGATCCAGCCCACGTGCCGATCCGTCCATTCGTGACCGACACCGTCACGTTCACCGTGGTGGCCGCGCCGGCAGATAGCACAACAAACAAATAGAGCTCCTCGCCCGTGGCGGGCCAACCGTCGTGCAATCCTCAGCGGATGTTCAAGTCGCGGACGGATGCGGAGGCGGAATCAGTAGCAGCTGAAACGCCAGATTCGACACCAGGCAGTAGGAAGCGAAATAGTAGAAACCGGGGCCGGCAAATCCATCGAGATTGTCGGACCCCTGCGCCGCCAGCAGCGCGATGAACACGCCGACCGCAAACACGTCGGCCATCGCCCATTTGCTCAACGAGCGGACCATCAGGTACAGCCGGTAGCGCGCCACCGGGTTCCTCAGCGCCAGGATGATTACCAGCGCCAGCGCCTTCAGGAACGGCACCGTCACGCTGAAGAACAGGATCAGCCCCGCAACGAAGTCGTTGTCTGCATTGTGAAGCGTACGCACCGCCTGCAACACGCTCTGCGTCTGGCGAAACATTTCGCGCGACACACCCAGCAAATCGATGCTCGCGACAATCGTCAGCACCGGCTGCGTCAAACCCGGAATAAGCAATCCAAGCGAAACAGCCGTGAGGAGGATGGCAACAACATTCCGTAGTGTCATTTTAGCTCTTCATCCGCGCCTTTTCCGCGCCGACTCGCCGTTCCAGCGGTTGACGTACCCGCGTAACTCGCCGTTCCAGCAGTTGACGTACCGCGCAGAACTCGCCCCTCACGGGGAAGTGGGAACGGCGACCGTCGCGACCGGCGTTCCGACCGGCTTGTCCGGCACCACCTGGTCTGCCGGTACCGGCGGTACCGCCTTGTTCAGCAGGCAGTGCGTCAACACCTCGTCCATCGTGGAGACGAACGTGAACGCCATGTGCTGCTTGATCTCCTCGGGAATGTCGCGCAGGTCCTTGAGGTTCCCCTTGGGCAGGATCACCTCGCGAATTCCCGCTCGATAGGCAGCCAGCGTCTTCTCCTTCACGCCGCCGATTTCGAGCACCTTTCCCCGCAACGTCAACTCACCCGTCATCGCCACGTCGCGACGCACCTTCCGGCGTGACAGCACGCTCGCGATGGCCAGCGTGACCGCGACACCCGCGCTCGGACCGTCCTTGGGTACCGAGCCGGCCGGGAAGTGGATGTGCAGGTCGGTCTCCCGGAACTCCTTTTCGGCGGCGCCCAGGTTCACCGATCGCGAACGCACGAACGAATACGCCGCGTCCACCGATTCGCGCATCACGTCGCCCAACTGGCCGGTCACGGTGAGCTTGCCGGTGCCGGGCATGCGCAGCGCCTCGATCGTCATGATGTCGCCGCCGGTGGACGTCCACGCCAGGCCCGTCACCGCTCCGACTTCCGGCTCCATCTCCGCCTCCTCCGCCGCATAACGAGGGGCGCCAAGGATCTCCTCGATCTTGTCGTTGTCGATGATCCACGCACCTTCTTCACCTTCGGCCTTCCGGCGCGCCCGCTTGCGCAGGACCGCCGACAGGTTGCGTTCGAAGTTGCGAAGCCCGGCCTCGCGCGAGTACCGGCTCGAGATGAACCCGAGGACCTCGTCGGTGAACTGGATGTCGGTGTCGGTGATGCCGTGGTCCGTCAAAAGCTGCGGCAGCAGGTACCGCCACGCGATCTCGACCTTTTCCTCGACCGTGTACCCCGCGATCCGGATGACCTCCATGCGGTCGCGCAGTGGCGCCGGGATGTCGAACAGGTTGTTCGCGGTGCAGATGAAGAGGACGGACGAGAGGTCGAACTGCAGGTTCAGGTAATGGTCGACGAAGTCGTGGTTCTGCGATGGATCGAGCACCTCGAGCATGGCCGCTGTCGGGTCGCCTGACGCGCCGCCGCCCGCCATCTTGTCGATCTCGTCGATCATCATCACCGGGTCGCGCACGCCCACGCGCCTGAGCGCCTGGATGAGCAGCCCCGGCATGGCGCCGACGTACGTCCGCCGGTGTCCCCTGATTTCGGCCTCATCCCGCACGCCGCCGACGGCGATGCGGTAGAACGCCCTCCCAATCGAAGAAGCGATAGCCGAGCCTAACGATGTCTTGCCCGTTCCCGGCGGCCCGACGAAGCAGAGGATCGGGCCATGGGGATCGCCGCCGCGAAGCTTGCGAACGGCCAGGTACTCGATGATGCGTTCCTTGGCTTCATCGAGGCCGTA
Organism: uncultured Gemmatimonadaceae bacterium; assembly: GCA_966211115.1. Lineage (GTDB taxonomy): Bacteria > Gemmatimonadota > Gemmatimonadetes > Gemmatimonadales > Gemmatimonadaceae > JABWBJ01. The sequence goes on from CBIHMX010000027.1 coordinate 5,922, forward strand.
ATGCTTCAGGTCGAGCGCTTCCTCGAACTACTTCAGCTCGATCAGGTCCTGTCCGGTCTTCTTCGACCACGGCAGTGAAACGATCCAGTCGAGGTAGGTCCGGATGACCTGGTACTCCGACGACGCCGGCGAGAGCATCCGCAGCCGCTCGATCTCGCGGCGCGCTTCCTGGCCGGCGCGCTCGGGCAGGTTGGCTTCGTCGACCTTCTTCAGGATCTCGATGGCTTCCTTTTCGCCGGGATCCGTCTCACCCAGTTCGGTCTGGATCGCGCGCAACTGCTGCCGGAGGTAGAACTCGCGCTGGTGCTGCTCGATCTTGACCTCGGTCGTGCGCTTTACGTCTTCCATCACGCGCGCCCGGCCGACTTCGCGTTCCAGTCGTGACAGGATGAACTGCAGCCGCTGCCCGACGTCGAGCCGCTGCAGCACTTCGTCCTTGTCCGAGATCCGGAAGTTCATGTTCGTCGCCGCCAGGTCGGCAAAGCGTCCCGGATCGGAGACGTTCATCTTCAGGATCTGCGGCACCTCGTCGGGAATACGGTCGATGAGGTTCGCCAGCGTTTCGGCGGCAGAAACGATGCGCGCAACGAGGTCATCCAGGTCCGATGGATCGGCCGGCGTCTCGCGGGCCGGCTTTACCTTCGCGACGACATAAGGTTCGGTGCGCTCGATCGATTCGATCGTTATGCGGCGCAGCCCCTGCAGGGTGATCTGGACGGTGTCGCCGGGAAGGTTGATGCGTTCGTGCACCCGCGCCGCCACTCCCACTCGTCCGACGAACTTCTCCTGGTCCAGCGGCTCGTCCGACTCGCCTCCCGCGACCACGAGTCCCACCACGAGCCCCGAGTCTTCATTTTCGCGGAGCAGGGCCAGGTTTTCCGGTGCCCCCATCTGCACCGCGATGGTGCCGAGTGGATAAACGATCGTGGACCGGAGGGCCATGATCGGCAGGTTCGGCGGTACTTCTGCGCCGAGGATTTCGTCGCGGCGTTGTGGACGAGACATGCGGGACGGGAGACGGGTGACTGGAAAACATGCATGACTTCCTTCCCGCTCCGCCCGGGCACGGGAGGCCCAACCTGTTCACCGGCATGAACATAGCATTGTGACTCGCGATTCGTGACTGGTAGGACTCGGGAATAGGGAATCGGGAATGGGGAATCGGGAATCGGAAATCGAGACCGGCAGGTTGTGTACCAGCGTTTCCCCGCTCGGCAGCCCCTGCTTCCGCAAAGTAAAGCCCACGTGCGATTTGGGGCGCGCTTCGGAAGCTAGATTCGAAAACGTGCAGAGCCCGATTCCGTCGTCAGGCGTCGAACTCGACGCGGCCATCCTCCAGGTGACTATCACACTTGGAGCGGCGCTCTATGCCAGCTTCCTGTCCCGCCGGTATCGGAAATCGTACTTCAAGTGGCTCTCCATCGCGTGCTTCCTGTACGTCGCGCGCCTGCTCGCGATCATCAGCTTCCTGCTGACACAACGCGAGAGCTGGCTCTACTGGCATCAGGTGGCGACCGGCTGGACCGCATTGGCGCTCTTGTGGACGGCGCTCGCGTTTTCGCGCCACGTACGGTTTCGTCCCGCCTACTTCGCGTTCCTGCTGTTTCCGGTAGCATGGGCGTACGTCGCGATCTACCTGCTCGACAGTTTCCTGCTCGCCGTGTTGCCGGCGGTACTTTTTCTCAGCGGCGTGACGGCCTGGACCGGCTGGATTTTTCTCGACTACTGGCGACGGGTTCGAAGTCCGGGCGCGGGACTACTGGCGGCCTCATTGCTGCTCTGGGCAATCCACCACCTCGACTATCCCTTCCTCCGCGCACGAGGAGCGTGGACACCGTGGGGTTACTACATCGACACGGTGCTCCTGCTGGCGACCATTGGCGGTATCACGATCCTCGTGCTCGATGATCTCCGGGGCGGGATGAAAGCGCTCACCTCGCTGGCAGCGAGTACGACAACCACCAGAGGCGCCACGGCGGGACTTCTCGACGAAGCCATGTCGCTACCGACCGCGAAGGCGGCGGCACTATACAGGCGCGAGGGTGAGCAACTCGTGTTCAGCGGCGGAGCGGGTCGCGCGGGCGATTGGGCCCACGCCGGGCTTCGTTCGCCATCACGTGACGCGCTCGAGGGCGCCATGGCGCGCGGAGAGCCCGTGGTCCGGGCCGACTGGATCGCACCGGACGGCGTCGTGCACGAATATTCGGCCATCCTCCCCCTCGCCTGTCACGTGGCGGCGCCACAGGTGCTCGTCGTGACTGGCGACACGCGCGATCCGTTCGCCGCGCTCGACAGCACGTTCCTCGTCTCGTTAGGGCGACAACTGGCGGCCGCGCTCGACTCGGCTGAACTGCTGGCGCGCCTCCAGGATCGCACGGACGCGCTGGGCCGGCTGTCGACCCGCGTCGTCAGGCACGACGAAGATGAGCGACGCCGCCTGTCCCGCGAGCTGCACGACGAAACCGCCCAGGTCTTTTCGGCGCTCAAGATGCACCTTGGCCTGCTGCAGGAGCGAGCCAGCGCCAGCGAATCCGGAGGACTCGGCCGGGCCATGTCACTGCTCGACGAAGGGATGAAGAGCATTCGCAACGTGACCGAAATGCTGCGACCGGCGGTCCTCGACGAACTCGGACTGCTGCCGGCGCTCCGGTCACTGCTCGAGGATTTTTCGAGCCGGTCCCCAGCCACCCGTGTGATCGCCACCCTCCCGGACGAGGAATGGCACCTTGGACCGGATGTCGAGCTGGCGTTGTACCGCGCGTTGCAGGAATCACTGACCAACGCGACCCGTCACGCCAACGCGCGGACGGTGCACGTCGAGCTCGCGAGATCGGGAGGCGCCGTGACGCACACCGTCCGGGACGATGGCGTCGGAATGGGCGGTGGGACGTCGCTGCGGTTGCTCGAGCACAACGGGCGCCGCGGGCTGAGCGGCATGCATGATCGTGTGGCGGCACTGGGGGGGCGGTTTGAATTGTCGATGCCCGACCAGGCCGGACTGCAGGTCAGCGTCACGCTGCCGGACGCCACGGAATGAGCATTCGTGTTGCGCTGGTCGACGACCACGCCATCGTACGTGCCGGATTGCGCCTGGTGCTCGAGGCGGATTCCGGGTTCGAGGTCGTTGGCGAGGCCGGTACAGCAGCGGCGGCGATCACGCTGGTACGAGAGCTCAGGCCCGACGTGGTGCTCCTCGACATCAACCTGCCTGACGAGTCAGGATTGAAGGTCGCGGAAGCCATCAGGCAGCCAGGCGTCCGGCTGCTGATGCTGAGTGTCCATGACGACCGCGAAATCGTTCGCGAGAGCGTGCGCATCGGCGCACATGGTTACCTGCGCAAGGACACGACCCCGGCAGACCTGCGCGCGGCGATCCGCGCCGTGCATGCGGGCGACGCCTGGTTCAGTCCATCTGTCGCGCGAACGCTCGCCGAGGCCATCCGGGACCAACCCGCCGCCGTTCCCGAGAGCCTCGAGCGGCTGACCGAACGCGAACGTGAAGTCCTGGTCCGAATCGCCCGCGGTCTGTCGAACAAGGAAATCGCCGGTGAACTCGGCATCAGCGTCCGGACGGTGGAGTCGCATCGCGATTCGCTCATGCGAAAGACCGGCATGAAAAACGTGGCGGCCCTGACGCGACTGGCGATCGAAGCGGGCATGTTGGGCGGCCCGGAACAGACCCGGCGGGCTCCGTAGTTTCCCCTCCGTAGAACACCGAATAACAGGGAGCTGGGTGGGCGGTCACGTTGACTCGTGCCCGGCATCGTTCATTACATCCCGATTCTCACCACGGCGCTGGCCCTGGGGTTGGCACTGGCCCTCGGACGCCGGTATCGCGCGCGAGGCGGCACGCACCTGCTGTGGTGGACCGCTGGAGCGCTGACGTACGCCGCCGGAACGGCGATCGAGGCGGCCGTCACGCTGTTTGGCTGGCACGAATGGCTTTTTCGAGGCTGGTACATCGCTGGCGCACTGCTTGGCGGTGCGCCGTTGGCCCAGGGAGCCGTGTACCTGCACGTGCCGCGCAGGGTGGCGAATGGCCTCACGTTGGCCCTGGTCGGTTTGGTACTCGTCGCATCGGCGTTCGTTCTGATCGTTCCCATTCAGTACGACCTGGTCGAGTCGCACCGGCTGACCGGTCGCGTGATGGCGTGGCCATGGGTCCGCGCGTTCAGTCCGTTCATCAACCTGTATGCGTTCGTGTTTCTCGTCGGCGGCGCGGTCAAATCCGCGATCCAGTTCTGGCGGCGAGCCGAAACGCGCGCGCGCGCGGAAGGGAATGTCCTCATCGCGATTGGCGCGCTGCTACCCGGCATTGGCGGAAGCTTTACCCGGTTCGGTTACACCGAGGTCCTCTACGTCACCGAGTTCCTTGGCATCATCCTCATCTACCTCGGCTACCGGCGCGCCACGCGCGATGCGGTGCCCACGGAGGCTCTTACGCATGACGTTCCGTTTTCCGCGGCCCCTGTTCGTTAGGTCATCGGTCCTGAGTGCCGCAGCGGTGCTGGTGGCCGCCTGCTCCGACTCGACCACGGAACCGCCGCCGCCCGCTGAGACATCCGAGGTCACCGTCGATGCCTCCGCCGTCCCCGCATATGTGAGGCTCGGCGATCCGGCCACCGCGGTGAGCGTATCAAATCCCTCCGGCTCGACCGAGTGGGACCTCTCCTTTTTCGCGACGGGTGTCACCGTCAACGGAGGGGCGGCCGGGCCCGGAGGGGCTACCGCGTTCTGCCTGTGCGAACACGCCAACGCGACCGCGAGTGAGTTGCAAGCGATGACGCCCGCCAGCATGCTGGCCGAGTTCGACGCCGTCACGGCGGCCGACATTCCGGCGGCATCATCGTTCGAGAGTGATGCGCTCAATCCGGCCATCAATGGTTGGGTCACCGGCGCCGCGGCATCCGCGGCCGTCGTGCAGGACAAGAGCTGGATCATTCGCCGATCGACCGGCGGAGTCATCCTCGGCAAGTTCCGCGTGACAGGTATTTCGGGCGCCACGGCGACGAGCGCAGGCAATGTCACTGTGGAGTACGCCATTCAGCCGTCAGCCGACGCGCCATTCGGCGCCGTGGAGACACGCACGCTGGACCTCAGCGCCGGTCCGGTCTATCTCGATCTCGCCACCGGACCGGTTCCGGCGACGAGCGCGTGGGACCTTCGATTCTCCGGTTACGACATCCAGACCAACGGTGGCGTCAGCGGCACCGGCGGCGTGAGTGCGCTGATCGATGAATCCACGGCGTTCGAGGAGATCACGGCGCAGTACGCGTCCTTTGCACCGGCGGTGGCGTATCGCTCCGATTCGTTTGGCGGCGTCTTCGCGGCTTCGCCCTGGTATCAGTACAACATCACCGGCACCGACAATCAGATCTGGCCGAACTTCAACGTGTACCTGATCCGCCGAGGTGACGACGTATTCAAGGTGCAGATCACGAGCTACTACGACCTGGCCGGCAAGGCGCGTCAGATCACGGTTCGTTCCGTTCAATTGCAGTGATCAGGTTCGGCATCGCGGCGCTCCTGGCTATCGCTACAGTCGGGAGCGCGCAGCAGAACATCAGTGTCACCGTTGCTTCCGGCACCGACGCGCGGCCAATCACCGGTGCGTCGATCACGGTCGATGGCTTTCGTCAGGCTGAGGCGGATGGTGACGCGCGCATCGCCAACCTCGAA
>CBIHMX010000028.1:0-11594 GCA_966211115.1 uncultured Gemmatimonadaceae bacterium
TTGGCAGGCAATGGCGAGGTTGCCGTCGGGCAGCAGTGCGGCAGATCGCACGCGAAATAACTCATGCGCCGGATCATCGGGTCGGTCCCCAACCACGAATTCAGGGACGCTGTCTATCGACCAGAGGGGCAGGTCCACGTCGGCCGGAATCTCCGCAATCCGCACGCCGGCGCTATCACGCGTCGCAAACCCGGGCACTCGCTCACCGCCAGTACAGGCGGAGAACACCAATACGATCGCAACCCCACCTGAGAACGCGCGAGTCGGCATTGGTACGGATCCTCCAAGTTTCATGTCAGGTCAGATGCCAGAAAATCGGAGCCGCGGATGACGCAAAACGACGGATCACGCGAATCCATTCGTGTGACCGGTACGCCGCTCGAGCGGGGTCGTTCACGTTGTCGATTCCGCAACTTGAGATCCAGGGTTTTTCATTCGCGTGATCCGTCGTTTTTGCGTGATCCGCGTGTCGAGGTGTTTTTCACGCCGGCATAACAAGATGTTTCCAGGAAGCCCGCCGAGCAGTTCGTGCAACTGTCGTTGCCGCGGCCGAATCCCGACGGAGACCGTATTCGAAGCGCCGACTCGCCGTACCGTTATTTGGTCCAGATCAGAATGATGCCGCATGTACCGTTGAGAGATTGATACGCGGGCGGTGCGGTTACTGAGCGCGGGTAGATCTCGATCGCCGCGACATGGCTTGGCGGTAACAGTTTGTTGATTTTTTCATCTTTGCCGCTCAGTGTTCCAACGACGCGGACATTGTCGACGAACACCGTCATCTTGCATTCCCTGGTGCCGAGAACGTCGTCCTCCATTGGACTGCCGATAGCGCGCACTCTCACTGTGGGAAAGTTGTAGAAGAGCTGTGTGACGTATGCGGGCTTTCGACGTTCGATATCCTCTTCCGTGATGAAGTACCCGTGATTGATCCCGCGCTCGGAGTCACGCATCCGCTCGTAGAACCTTCCCAGCCGAGCACGATGGGCGGTCGCGGTCACGTTCACACCCGCCAGCTCGGTCGCGCGATCTCGAAGCGCAATCTCGACCGCCACGGGTTGCCCGGACAACGTCACAACTTGCTCGACTGGCTGAAAACCAATCGCGCGCACTTCGACGGTTTGCGTGCCGCCCGGCAGGCCGCCTAACCGGAAACGGCCGCGCGAATCCGTGGCCGTTTCAGCCGTGGTGCCCCAGACCGACAGTTGAGCGTTCGCCAACGGCTGGCCGCGATCGTCCCGGACCATGCCCGAGAGTTGCGCTTCGCCGCGCCAGACGACCGGCGGCCCGGCATCTTCCCCGGCCGCTGTTCCGCGAACCGCTCCGCCAACGTGGAATGTCGCGACCTGCACGGCGCCCGTCGCTGTCGACAGTCTCACGTAGCCGCTCGTGTCCGCGCCGGCGACACCGCGCGCCAGGAAAGCAACATCAGCCGGCAACCCACACAGCGCGTACCAGCCCTCCGGCGTCGTCCGCATCGTTCGCTCCCGGTTGCGCTGGGCCGCGAACACGTTGGTGGTATCCAGCTCCGTCCAGGTGGCCGAGACGGACGCGTTAGGCATCGGCGCCTCCGTGCCGGTCTGGCGCACGTGGCCAACGAGCAGCAACCCGCTGCGATCGTCGGGGCAGACGAGTGCGATGAACGTCGATGGTGAAGGTGTCGCCAGGTCGAGCCTGCGCTGCGTACCGCTGACCGTGAACACTCGCTCCTCGATTTCGAGGCCAAGCGAGTCGAGGAGCGGGTGATGAAAGCCGGCGAGATATCGGCCCGCTGGGACGGAGGTCATGAAAAACCGTCCCTGTGAATCGCTCACGGCTGCGAATTGCTTCCCGAGCACGGAGTCGGCCGCGCCGAGGAGCTGCACTGACGCACCGCGCAGCACGCTCCCACCGATGCTGTCGATGACCGTGCCGGAGACAGCGGAACCTTGCGCGCCCAGCGCGGTCTCAGTGGCACCCGTCGCCATGAATCCCATCGAGGACGCGACAACGACGGCGTGCTGGATTCGGCGCATCGATCTTGCTCCCCGTCCGGGTAAACCGTACCTATCGAGTCGGCCCAACCAGATCGTCCGTGTCCAACGCTCTCAAGGCCAGGTCAGTTCCACAGTGACCCCGACCGACACGCAGCGGAACCGCCGGCGGTTATCACCGCTCGAATGCCCGAAATGTTCCGGCCCAAGGGCGTGGCGTCGCGTGCTTGGTATCCTGTGGTACGTGGTACTCTCCGCATCCGCGGCGCAAGCCCAGGTTGTTCGAGGGCTCGTGCGCGAATCGTCAACGGGAACGCCGATCGAAGGAGCCCTGGTGTCGCTCGAAAGCGCTGTCGGGGTGGGTCCTTCCGGCACCGTGAACGTGCTTTCCGATGAGCGAGGAGAGTTTGCGATCCGCGCGGCCAATGCAGGGGAGTACCGGCTCTCGGCCAAGCGCATCGGCGTCAAGCGGACCCTGACCGAGCCCTTTCAACTTGGCGCTGGAGAAACCAGGCAGATCACGATCGACCTCGAGCCCGTTCTCTACGTGCTGCCCGAAGTCGCCGTCGCAACAGCGAACTTCTGCATTCCAAAGCGTGACCAGGTTGGCCGTGTAGCCGCGCTCTGGGAGGAAGTCCGGACGGCCCTTACGGCGACATCCATTTCTGTTCGCGACTCGCTGTATCGCGGCAGGATCGTCAGTTATGCGCGACTGCTCGACGGCCGGGGACGTGTGCTGAGTGAAACGACGCGCCATCACGACGGTGTCCTCAATGGGACGTTCAGCGCCGTGCATCCCGAAACCGTCTCGGTCAATGGCTACTGGAGGGAAGAGCAGGACAGCGTCCGGTTCGATGCACCCGACGTCGATATCCTGTTGTCCGGTTCATTCCTCCGCGATCACTGTTTCGAACTCGGTGGAGAGGCGCCGGATGAAATCGCATTGCGCTTCAGTCCCGCGCCCGGGCGACCCGTCACGGACGTCATGGGAACGATGTGGGTTGACGCGCGGACGTTCGAGCTGCGGCGCCTCGAGTTCACCTGGACGCGTCTCCCTCGCGTCGAGCGCGTGCAGAACTTGGGTGGTGAAGTGCATTTTGCCCGGCTGGCCAGCGGGGCCTGGGTTGTCCGGCGCTGGTCGCTCCGTGTGCCGCAGTTTGCCCAGGTCGGCTTCGTCCGTCGCTGGGGGACCCGGGCCGACCCGAGTCTGGTGCGTGGACTCGGCATTGACCGGTTGGTGGAAAACAGGGTCAGGGAAAACGGCGGCATGGCGTTCATCGATCACCTGCGATCGTTCGAGAGCCCGTCATCCCTGCGCGGCATGGTCCGCGACAGCGCCGGCGCCCCACTCTCAGCGGCACTCGTCAGGCTGGCGGGAACTCGTTATGCGGTGCGGGCCGATTCGACCGGACGTTTCGCATTCGACAGTGTTCCCCCCGGCCTGTATCAGGTCGAGGCGATCACCGATAGTCTCTCGGCACTGGATGTCGCGCTGGCCGCGCAGGAAGTAACGGTCAGTGCCGGCGCCGATGCGTCCGTGAACCTGCGCGGTACTGGTATCGACGGACTCCTGGCCCGGATGTGCGGCGGACGGTCGTTGACCCGCGACCGAACCGCAATGCGCGTCATGCTGGTCGCCGACACCGCCAACCGTCCAGCTCCGGCCACGCCCCTTCGCCTCTGGTGGACCGAATACGTCCGGGAGCGTGGCGTGAATCGCGTCGTGAGGCAGCAGCTCGATGCGGAGACGGCCGGTGACGGGTCAGTGGTGTTCTGCGGACTTCCGGTCAACGTGCCACTTGACCTGGGTCTCGCCATCGGGGCAGACCGGGCGCACCGGTTGGAGACCGTGGTCCTGCCGTCGCGTCATCCCATTGTTCGCATCGTGAGCATGCGACCATCCTGACGGTCGCGCGGTCACCCTGGTGTTTTTGCCCTTCTGTCCAATCATTAGAGTGTGCATTCCGCCGGCGCCCCTCCAGCAATCGCCGACTAACCGTCCCGGTTCGCCCCGGGAATCGCGGCTTTCATAGCATCGAATCCGGTCGTCCCGCCGGTCCGTGGCGGCCCGACGCAAGGCCCGTCCGGTGGGCCCCGACACCGGAATCCTGTGCTTGCGCATACTCGCGTTGACCAACAATATGGTGGCCGTCACCAGCCGAGACTCATCCGTGACAGGACGGTTCCCACTGAAACAGGGACTCCTGTCGTCGAGGGTCACGGTTGGCGGCGTCATTCCTGTTTACAGAATTGAACCCCCCACCCGCATGCATTCGCCCCCTGTGAGTGTGTGCGAGAGCAGGACCCCTGTCAGCGCGGGGCTGGCAGGAACACGGAACAGCCCCTCACCCGAGAGGAACACATGACCAGGTTCCGTCGCAGCAGTCGTCTGGCAAGCTTGCTTGCCGGACTCGCGACCACCGTGCTTGCGAGCACGGCGTTCGCACAGGGTGCTGTCATCACCGGGACGGTGAAGTCCGCGCAGGATCAGCTCCTGCAAGGCGCACAGGTCCGAATTGCCGACATGAATGTCTCAGTCGGCACCAGTGAAGACGGCACGTATCGCATTACCCTGGGTGCCGAGCGCGTTCGCGGCCAGACTGTGGAGTTGTCGGTCCGTATGATCGGCTTCAAGCCACAGACGAGGAACGTGACGCTCAGCGCAGGGAACTCGACGCAGGACTTCACGCTCGATGTAGACGTCAACCGCCTGTCGGAAGTCGTAGTGACGGGCGTGACGGGTGCGACCGAGACGAGGAAGCTTGCGTTCACGGTCGACAAGGTCGACCAGGCCAACCTGCCGGTCCCGGCGACGAGCGCGCTCCAGTCCATCCAGGGGAAAGTGACTGGCGCGCAGGTCGTAACGCCGAGTGGTCGTCCAGGTACGGCTCCTTCGATCATCCTCCGTGGCGCGAAGTCGCTCAACTTGAGCCTCTCGCCGCTGATCGTGGTCGACGGTGTTGTCATTAACGGCAACATGAATGACATCAACCCCCAGGACATCGAGAGCATCGAAGTCGTCAAGGGTGCCGCGGCGTCGTCGACGTATGGCGCGCGCGCACAGAACGGCGTCATTCAGATCACCACCAAGTCCGGCGCCACCGCCGGCCAGGGTGCCCGGTTCAGCGTTCGTTCCGAAACCGGTCTCCAGGACATTCAGGGCGCGTATCCGTTCGCGCGGCGTCACTGGATGGTGATGGACGAGAACATGCGGAACTTCTGCGTTACCACGCCGAACCAGCCGGCATGCTCCCGCGTCGTGGACTTCGAGGAACATGCGCTGTACGTGAACGACAACGGCGACGACACGCAGGCGCGTGCACCGTTTGGCTTCGAGCGTGATGCTGGTATCGGTCAGGCGATGAGCAAGCCGTATCTGAAGGGAACGTTCCAGGTCAACCAGTGGCCCGTCCGGTACAACCCGATCAACGCTGCCACGACCGCGAACCTGTACAGCAACAACAACGTCGACATGAGCGGCCGGTTCGGTAACACCGGCTTCTTTGCCAGCGCGTCCAACCTGATCCAGGAAGGCGCGATCGAGTTCCTCGACGGGTATCGCCGCAACACCGCCCGGTTGAACGTTGACCAGGCCGTGGGCGAAGACCTCACCATGCAGGTCTCCACGCTGTACGCCCGCACGACGAATTATCCGCAGATCGACTTCTTCCGCCTCACGCGTGTGCCGGCGGGCGTCGACCTGATGCGCCGCGACAGCCGCGGGCGCCTCTTCATCCGCTCTAACCCGCTCAACCAGGGCCAGCAGAACCAGAACCCCCTGTTTGACGCAGAGAACTTCCAGTCCCGTACGAACGTCGATCGTTATCTCGGCTCGTTCTCGAGCCGTTACACGCCGTTCCCGTGGCTGGACTTCGAGGGCAACGCGGCCCTCGACCGTCGCCGTGACAACGGCTGGTCGCTCCGCGAAAAGGGCTATCGCGTCACGCGCCGGAACCAGAGCACGCAGTACCTTGGTTCCTACTCGGAGAACGCCGGCTCGGACGTGTCGTACAACATGAGCCTCAACGGCACGGCGCGTCAGAATAATCCGTTCGGTATCGCCGACCTGCAGACCCGCATCAACGCCCGCTACTCGTTCGAGCGGTCGGATTCCGATGGTCTGAGCGCCGGTGGTAACACCTTGGCCGTTCCGGGCCTGCTCGATCTGGCCAACGTGACGGTCTACGACGCGCCGACGTCGGGCACGAACTCCGTGCGCGCCATCGGCATGCTCGGTGGTGTCGCTATCGACTACAAGGGCAAGTACATCATCGACGCCGTGTATCGTCAGGACGGCAGCTCCCTCTTCGGTTCGGAAGAGCGCTGGCACCCGTACGGCCGCGGCTCGGTCGCGTGGCGCCTGTCCGACGAAGGTTGGTGGCCGTGGAAGGGCGCGGTGAATGACATGAAGTTCCGCGCCTCGATCGGGACGGCCGGTGGCCGACCTGGCTTCAACTATCAGTATGAGACGTTCGACATCGGCGAAGGTGGAACGGTCACCAGCGACCAGCTCGGTAATCGCTTCCTGAAGCCCGAGAATACGACCGAAACCGAGTACGGGTTCGACGCCGAGTTGTTCAGCAAGTACGGCCTGAACGTCACGTATGCGCGTGACATCACGAAGGACCAGATGCTCGAAGTGCCGGCGTCGGCTGCCTCGGGCTTCAGCAGCCAGTGGCGGAATGCCGGTACCGTGGAGAACAAGACGTACGAAGTGTCGCTGAACGTCCCGCTCATCACGAACCGTGACGTGGTGTGGACGACGCGCCTCTCGTACGACCGGAACCGCGCGTTCATCACCGAACTCGGCGTTCCACCGTTCACGCGCACGACCGCCAGCTCCCGATTCGAGTTCCGCGTTGGTGAGCGGCTCGGCCAGGTGTGGGGCAAGTACCTCCTGACCGACTGCTCGCAGCTCGAGGCGCAGTTCGTCTCGCAGTGCGGACCGGCCGGCAGCGGTGCACAGTTCCAGCCGAACAGCGATGGCTACATCGTCTGGACGGCCGGTTTCAATCCGTCGGAAGGCATCACGCGTAACCTGTGGGCGGCTGCCGCCCCCGGTTGCGTCAATGCTACCGGCTCCCGCCTCAATCAGACGGGCCGCGTGAACTGCGAAGCCAACGGCGGTACGGTCAACATGCCGTGGTCGATTCCGCTCACGCACTGGGGCATGCTGATGGCCATGCGTGACTCCACGGGCAGCCCGGTGCAAAACCGGCTGGGCAACACGTCGCCCGACTTCCGTCTGTCGATGTCGCACAACTTCAACTGGAAGAAGCTGACGGTCTACGCCCTGGTCGATGGCAACTACGGCAACCGCCTCTTCAACCAGGAAATCCACTGGTCGCTCGGCGACTTCATGGTTCGTTACGAAGACCAGGACGGAAAGGACGTCGGAACCGCGAAGCCGATGGGGTACTACTGGCGCGCTCCGCAGCCGGATAACGGCGCTGGCGTCGGTGGCTTCTACGACGTGTTAGGTAGCAACAACCAGACGGTGCAGAAGGGTTCGTACACCAAGTTGCGCGAAGTCAGCGTCGGCTATCAGCTCGGTGCCATCCGTGGCATCGGCGACTTCAGCCTCACGCTTGTCGGCCGCAACCTGTACACGATTACCGACTTCCTCGGCTGGGATCCGGAAGTTGGCGGTTCGGTCCTCGAGTCGGGTGGTTTCGGCTCGACGGCTGCATTCCAGTATCCGCAGACCCGCACGTTCACGTTCACTATCGGCACGCGTTTCTAAATTGACTGAGACGCCGGTCACGGGGTCGGTACCCCGTGCCCGGCGGATCGGGTCACCTAACGAGGACCCCAGATGACGACACGTGTGAGCAGTGTGTCGGTACTCCTGATAGCGTTCGTGGCCGGAGCGTGCAGCGATGCACTCACAGCCAAGAACTACAACAACCCGGACGTGATCCGCGTCTTCCAGCAGCCTTCATCCATCGAACAGACGCTGGGTTCGGGTTACCAGGTGTGCCGCAACCAGGACAAGGCCAACGACATGCACGCCCAGATGGCGACGATGTCGTTCGAGAGTTACTCGCAGCTCGGAAACTTCAACATGGGTCTCCGTGGTGCGCTCCCCCGTTCCCCCATCCTCAACAACAAGTCGGCCACCCAGGCGCTGGATGGCTGGTTCAGCGAATGGTCGCGTGCGGCCCGTCTTCAGGCCAACGCGCTCAAGCAGCTCGATGCGATCGCAGAAGAGCTCGGAACCAATGCGCTGTCGACGCCCGCCGCCGACTTGCGTGCCCGCGCCATGGGCTTCCTGAATCTCGGCTGCAACCTCGGTTGGCTGTCGCTGACGTACGACTCGGCCGGGATCGTCGATCAGTTCATGGAATCTGACTTCGTTCCCGAGTTGAGCGGATACAAGGAAGTCAATGCCGCGGCGTTGGCGTACCTCGATTCCGCTCTCGCCATGGCCAATACCGCCGGTTCGGATGCTACTGGCGGGTTCCCGACGAACGCCGGCTGGTTCAGCGGTTCGTCGTTGGACAAGGCAGATTTCATCAAGCTGGTACGGTCGTGGAAGGCGCGGCTTCGTGCTGGTGTGGCCCGGACGCCGGAAGAACGCATTGCGGCGAACTGGGCTGAAATCGCTGCCGACGCCGAGGCCGGACTCACCGAGGACCTCATCGTTGAAGTTGGTGCGGCCACCGGTTGGGATGACGGCATTCAGACGAGCACGTTCTACCAGGACGCCGGCTGGAGTCAGTTGTCGCCGTTCATCTACGGCTTCGCCGACGTTTCCGGCGGCTATGACACGTGGCTGTCGACGTCGATCAACTCACGGGACGGCGAATTCCTGATCATTACGCCGGATCTTCGTTTCCCGCAGGGCAACACCCTGGAGGAACAGCGCGCGAATTCTCCGGAGCCCGGCGATCACACCGGTTTCCCGTATATCAAGAACCGTACGGGCGCTGGTTCGCCTGGCGACCCGTGGGGCACGTCGTACTACGAGCATCACCGCCTGAAGTACATCCGCAACAACTCGGGCACGGGTCCGTATCCGGAGTTCCTGAAGGCTGAAGTCGACCTTCTGGCCGCGGAAGGGTACCTGGGTCTCTCTGACATTCCGAAGGCGCTGGCCAAGATCAACATCTGGCGTTCGCGCGCCGGACTGCCGGATGTCACCGGCACGTCGATCAACGACGTCGTTCCGGGTGGCAACAACTGCGTCCCGCGCGTTCCTTCTCCGCCGAACTACACGACCACGGCTTGCGGTAACCTGATGGAAGCCATGAAGTGGGAGAAGCGGATGGAGCTGGCCTACAACTACACCGGATCGTGGTTCTTCGATTCACGCGGCTGGGGTGACCTGCCAAAGGACACGCCGCTCATGTACCCGGTGCCGGTTGACGAGCTCGATGCTCGGTTGAAGCCCTACTACAACCTCGGTGGTGGTGGGCCGGCGAGCGCCGCACTCGGTACGTACCGGTTCTAATTCAGCGAAGGTGAGCAGAATGAAGTTCCGCAGTTGGTGTCTGATTTTTGGGGTCGTTCCAGCGGCGTCTGGCTGTTATCAGTACGCGCCGCTGGACACCTCGGCGGGGGTCCAGGCCGGTGAACACATCGCGGTCGACATCTCCGACAAGGGCAGGGCGGAACTCAGCGACAGAATCGGGTCGGGTGTGCTGCGTCTCGAAGGCACGCTCACCCGGGCCGATTCAGCGAGCATCGAGATGAACGTCTGGCGGGTCGCTTCGATTGTGGGCGGCCCGACGGCGAGATGGAGTGGTGAAAGCGTTACGTTCGATCGCAGTTATGCGAGCCGGGTGCAGACCCGGTCGTTGAATCTGGTTCGGACGTACCTGGTGGCTGGTGCTGCAGTTGGAGGTCTGGTGCTGTTCACCAGTCAGTTTGATCTTCTTGGTTTTGGTTCACAGGACAACGGCGAGGAAGATCCGCCGGGTCCAGTTACATCGCGCGGCTGGTGGCCCTAGCCGCATAACAGTGGGCTTCCTGACGGACTACCCGTGGAGGCAAGTGTGCGAATGAGAGTTTCCCGTCTCGGGCTGGTGCTTGTTGGCGCTCTTCTGGCTTCGGCCTGCGAAAAGGACGATGGTCCTTTCCTGGCGCCTGCAGTCCCGCTCGCGTATACCCGTTTCATCAATGCAATTCCGGATACTGTGTCGGCCGATTTCCGGTTCATCGACCTGCTCGAGTATTCGCCCTTTGCACTTCAGCTTCGCTACCGCCAGTTCACCCCGTACCAGGGGACGGCGCCAGGTGCTCGCCACCTGAGAGTCTTCACGAACTGGGGTGGTGACAGCCTGTACCTGCGCCACACGACGCAGGTGCTAGGCGAAGAGACGCCAACCTTCGAGGCGGGCAAGTACTACACGATTGTCGCCACTGGGTTCTCGCGTGCTGGCCAGACGCCGGCGTTGACGATCCAGGTCTTCGAGGATCCGATTCCGGATGCCGCCGGTAACGTGGCGTTCCGTGTCGTGAACCTTGGCGCGGGCATGTCGGCCGTTGACGTCGGAGTCACCTCTGCCAGCGGTGACGCAGTTCCGGCTGCGACGTTCAGTAACGTGCCGTACCTCGGCGCGTCGGCTTATGTCACGCGCGCAACCGGCGACGCCTGGTTCCGGGTACAAGCGGCAGGCGGCGGATCGGAACTCGTGTCCGGTAACGGACGACAGGCTCCGGTTGGAATCGCCGGTGATCCGCTCGCCAACCTCACCACGGTTGGTGGTTCCAACCAGGCCGGTAGCGTAGTGACCGCGTATCTGTTCCCGCCCTCGGTGGCGGGCAGCCTCGCGACCAGCAGCGACGCGCCGACACTGGTCTTCATCGTCGACAAGCATCCGCGGTAAAGAACTCCAGATTGTCGAAAAACGGCGGCGTCGAAAGACGCCGCCGTTTTTTATTTGTTCGCTGTCCGAGTGGATGGACGAGTGATGCCGGGCAGATTTGTACCGTCCGTGGCAAGCCATGAGTTTGTCCCGCGGCCGTCTGGCCCCACTGCCTGCAAGCTGTGTTTACAGTCGCGCGCGTTGGAGGCTTCGAGAAGACAAACCGCCAAGGACGCCAAGAGACGCCGAGGTCACGTCATCAGGTCTCGTCTCGCTTTCTCGAGTGGCGAGGGTCGATGTAATTGTTCACCAGACGTCGGATGCCAAGCCGAAGCTGGGGCACGCAGAAATTGATGAGCAAGCCGACGCTTACTCCGCTCAGCTTCAAATAGGACAGCAGCTGCGCCTCATGCACGCGCTGAAGTTTGTCCACCGCCTTGAGCTCAACGATGACGTTGTTCCCGACGAGTAAATCCAAAGCGTCACCTCGCCGTCACCTGGGTCGCGCAACCTTGGCGTTCTCGGCGTGCTTGGCGGTGAAAACAACCGCGGTAGCCCCTGCGCCCCCGCCGCTGTAATGCGTGTAGCCAAAAGCGCTGAGCCCGGCGCGGCATTTGGCTCAATTGTTGTCTCCACTCGCGGGTATCATACCTTTCCTTAACACCACGCGAGTGCTCGTCTGACGAGCGATTTTGACCTCCAGACCATTGCCCAATGAATCGGATTCCCATCGCCGCGCTTCTACTCTCCCTCACCATTCCTGCCATCGCCGAGGCACAGGCCTGGGCCTACCCGAGCTTCCAGCCACCGC